>JAAYMK010000152.1 GCA_012521405.1 Bacillota bacterium | reverse complement strand
CCGGCTCCCGTGCCGGTTCCGTAAATGATCAGGGCCGGCAGTAAAAGGGGAATTGCCGTCAAATATTCTTGCACTAAAACGACAAAAAATTTTGCCCCGATAATTTCTCCGGGTTTGAAGGGCAGCGGAATGAGAAAAGTTAAATCTTGAGAAAAGTAAAAATTGGCGATGACGTAAGGAATGCCGAGCACCAGCACAAACATGCTCACCATGACTAAAGCGGTAGATAAAACAAATTCCGGCTGCCACAGTGACAAGCCTGCCATGAAAAGATTGTGCAGGATTTGCACGTAAAAGTAATACACGGGAAGTAAACTAAAGATAAGAATTACCGCAATGGCTGCCCTACCGAGGAACTTTTTTTTGTCATGGCGGAAATACCATTTCAGCGCCGAGAAATTAAAAGCCAAATTTAGCTGCTGTTTCACCAGTGTTTTCATGTTCATGCCTCTGTCAGCTCCAAGAAAATATTTTCCAGTGAACCTTTATTTTTGGCCTGTTCTTTTAATTCCGCCATGGTCCCTAGAGCGATGAGGCGCCCTTTGTTGATAATGCCAATACGGTCGCACAGCTTTTCCGCCACCTCCAACACATGCGTGGAAAAGAAAACAGTTTTCCCGTGGCTGCAGTGCTCGCGCATATATTCTTTTAAATGATGGGCGGATTTCGGGTCCAAGCCCACCATGGGTTCGTCTAAAATAAAAACATCCGGTTGATGTAAAAGCGCCCCGATTAAGACAATTTTTTGCCGCATACCATGTGAATAACTTTGGATTAAATCCCCCACGGCATGGGTAAGTTCAAAGAGCTCTAAAAAACGTTCCATTCGCTCCTTACGTTTGCGGGCAGAAACGCCGTACACGTCGGCTAAAAAATTTAAATATTCTAGACCGGTCAGTTTTTCATACACGGCGGGATTATCCGGAACATAACTGATACTTTGTTTAACTTTAAGGGGCTCCCTTTCCAGATCATAACCGTTAATTTTAATTGTACCGCTGTCGCTTTGCAAAAGTCCAACCATCATTTTAATGGTGGTGGTTTTACCGGCACCGTTTGGTCCTAAAAAACCAAAAATCTCTCCTGCCTTGACGGATAAATCAAGCTTGTCTACTGCTTTAACTTTGCCCTGGTTGTAACTTTTGGAAACTCCCTTTAGTTCAATCACCGGTGCCACCTCCCATGCTTGTTTTTATGAAATTCCCCAGACACCCTTAATTTTTGCTTGCGTCTTCTGTGTCTTTTGGGTATATCTTTACTTATATTTTCCCTTCACTTACCTTCCAATCCTGCTTTTAGACAAAAAAAGCACACAGACACGTGTGCTTTTTTCTAACAACCGGGAAACTGCTCGCTCCCCAGCGCTTCTGCCACTATTTTCATGGCACAAAACTGTCCGCACATAGAACATTCTTGCCGCTCACCGGGATTTTTCTCCCGGCGCACAGCCTTTGCTCTTTCCGGGTCCACAGCAAATTTAATCTGTGTCTGCCAATCCAATGCTTTGCGCGCCCGGGCCATCTTTAAATCCCAATCCAAAGCACCGGGTAAACCTCTGGCAATATCGGCAGCGTGAGCAGCTATGCGACTGGCTATAATCCCTTCGCGCACATCTTTGGCGTCAGGTAAACCCAGATGCTCTGCGGGAGTGACATAACAAAGAAAATCGGCACCGGCCCAGGCCGCCAGGGCTCCGCCGATGGCGGCTACAATATGGTCATACCCGGGAGCAATATCTGTAACTAAAGGACCGAGCACATAGAATGGTGCTCCGCGACAGAGTGACTTTTGTATTTCCACATTGGTCTGGATCTGATTTAACGGTACATGCCCCGGTCCTTCCACCATCACCTGTACCCCCCGAGCACGGGCACGCTCCACCAACTGTCCTAAAATTAAAAGCTCCTGAATTTGCGCATCATCTGTGGCGTCAGCAAGGCAACCGGGTCTCATCCCGTCTCCCAGACTCAATGTTACATCATATTCTACTGCAATTTCCAGTAGACGGTCAAAATATTCGTACAAAGGATTTTCACGTTCATGATATAACATCCAGCCAACAAGCAACGCCCCGCCACGACTGACGATATCAATGGTACGCCGCCTTTTTTGCAAGTTTTGCACTATCTGCCTAGTAATCCCGCAATGGACGGTAATAAAATCCACCCCGTCCCGGGCATGTTCTTCAATGGTGCGGAAAAGATCGTCAACCGTCATCTGCACTATGGCACCATAACGGTCAAGAGCTTCCGCTGCCGCCTGGTAAATTGGTACCGTACCTACCATTAAGGGTGAAGCAGCCAGCACCTGACGGCGTATTTGGGCAATATTAGGCCCGGTGGATAAATCCATCACCGCATCTGCCCCGGCAGCGATAGCTTGCTCCAGTTTCTGCAATAACTCGCCTGCCTGTGGATAGTCCGGAGAGGTGCCAATATTGGCGTTAACTTTTACCCTTGTTCCCCGGCCGATGGCCAGGGGCTGCAAGTTCTTGTGGTTAATATTGGCCGGCAATACAATCACGCCTGCAGCAATCCCCCGGCGGATCATTTCGGGATCCAGCCTTTCCCGCTCCGCCGCTTTGCGCATCTCTTTTGTGATAATCCCTTTTCTTGCCTGTATTAATTGCGTCATACTTTACTCCTTTCACCGGCTTTCTGCCAAGCAAAGGCTCCTACTTTAAGCACCACCAACCCGATTACCGCACCGGCCAAGCTGCTGAGACCAAAGGGTATGATATAAGCAAAGGCGGTTGCTTCCTGTCCTAAAAACATGCGTGCCAGCGGTACAGAAAGCAGTGCCCCCAGCACACCGGTACCAAAAACCTCACCTATAGCGGCGGCAAAATCTCTTTGCCATGTCCGGTAGATTAAGCCGGCCACCAGGGCACCCACCATGCCGCCGGGAAAAGCCAGTAGTGTCCCCATACCCAAAAGATTCCGCAATAGTCCCACTAAAAAAGCAATGAGCACAGCAGGCCCCGGCCCGAAGAATACTGCCGCCAGGACATTAATGGCATGCTGGACGGGAAAAGCTTTGGCACCCAAAATGGGGATATGAAACATACTGGCTGCCGTTCCCAGGGCCACAAGGAGCGCCATGGCCGTTAATTTTTTTGCCTTCATCCCTGCACCTCCTTTATTTTTAGCTTTTGCCTGCAGTCCACAGTTTCCGGCGCCAGCGCATAAAGCCGGTCAAATAACTCCCCTTTAAAGGCGGCAGGAGTTTTTGCCCTTTCTGCAGCCAATTCCGCCGCCACATT
>JAAYMK010000151.1 GCA_012521405.1 Bacillota bacterium | reverse complement strand
GCCTTCCTCCACCAAGCGCTTCCCTAAAAGATCCTGCATAATACTATGCTTCACTACTATCCACTCCTACTCTACCGCACTGAAGCGGAGGCCCAGCAACACCCCGCCCGGATATTTCCGTGCCAAAGTTACCTTCACACCGGCCACCGTTACGGAACCGTTTTCCAGTTGTGCAGCCAGCTCTTCCAACAGCCCCAGCTCCTGCCCGTTCACCGTCACCAGTACAGCCCAAGCCCGTCCCACCTGTGCCAGCTCCACCAGGCTACCTTGCCACTTTAAACTCTCTTTGGCAGGCACATTGGTACGTAATACTCTTTTCCTGTCAACAAAAACATCAAACCAACAACGCTCCAGCGTCACAAGCTCCAGTACAAGATTTTCCGTCGCTTGCCCGCCTTCGGTCCCTTGCTCTTTTTTGCCAGGCTGTTCAGCGGTGGGCATTTCAGCAACCAAAACTTCCCTTCCCTTAACCGGTATTTTAGCATCCAAGCTCTTTTCCCTGAAAGGATCCCTTCCAGGCCTTTGCGTTGTTGGCAGCGCCAAAGCTGGCTTTCCTTCATTTACAGTTACCACATTACCTGTAGCAAAAGGGTCCCTCACAGGATGGTGGGGCCCAATAACAGGGGTAAGATTTATTTCTTCCTTTGACTGCCGTTCGCTTTGTTGCTGCGGGTCCAAGGCGACTAAATCTGCTTTTTTCTCACCGCATCCTGCCAAGACAGCCAGTACAAGCAAAAACAAAATTAGCAAGCGTCTCATAAGCAACCTCTATTCCTGTGCATAAAAAATACTGGCATTTAAAATAACCATCAGCCTTTCTTCCTCTGACACTTTTTCCGCCCTTAAGTCCTGCAGGCGTACCGCTCTTTCGTAAACCTCCAGGTAAGCCAAAAGATCCAACAGCTGGTGATAGGTACCGGCCAAAGTCATCTCCAGCGGCATTTCCGTATACCCTTCCCCTTCAATTCGCTCGGCAAAACGAACCTGGATTAAATCCATGCCGGACAAATCGGCGGCAGACTGCATATCTACTAAAAACTGCTCTTCTTTAGCCGTAAGGGGAAGTTGCCCCAAAAGTGTCTCCTGTTCTTTTGCCAGCTGCTCCGTCCTTTGCTGCAATACCTTTAAAGCCGCTAATTTTACTTCATCTTCAGCCAGTAATACTTCTTCCTGTTGAAGCTGGGCTTGTGCCCAAACAAAATTTTTATATTGTAAAAAACATATAACCAAGCCTGCTACGATGAGCATTAATAATAAAACCGTCAGCCCCAAACCCTGCTTCTGCTTCACTTACTTCACCTCTGCTGCTGCTCTTTTGCCGTCTTCTCCGCCACATAAGCCAAGATTTCAAAACGCACCAATTTTATTTCCTCATTTTCACCGGTGCTCATCATTTCCTCCGCAGAAAAATTAATCTGCACTGCGGCTATCTCTTCAGCTTCCTGTAGCGCAGCCGCCCAGGCGGCCGTGGCCGGATGGTTGGCGGCCATCCCCCGCACCGTCATTACCGTTCCCTTTCCATTAAAAACAATTTGTATCTCTGTCAACCATACATTAGCAGGAATCTGCTCACTTAAAAGTACCAGGAGCCGACGCCAGTTTATTTCCTTGCCCAGGGCCCTTTGCAAAAGTTCACTGCGCTTATCAACTTGCTCTTGCAGCTGCTGTACCGTTTCATACAGTGCCGCCTCCCGGGCCACCACTTCCCTTACCTGCCGCACCACCTCAACTTGCTTTAATGTTTGCCGGGTTAAAAACCAAAAGGTACCGATACCGAAAAAAAAGACAATGGCGGCAATGATACTTAAGGTAAGCATGCGGGAACGTAGAGCTTTTTCTCTGCGCGCCAGCACAATTTCTGGCGGCAGTAAATTAATTTGCTGCAACGGCTACACCTCCAGCCCACGCAGTGCCAAACCGATACTGGCGGCAAATTCCGGCCGCATTAAATTACTTTTAATTTTTTCTTTTATTTTCAACTGTGACGTAGGTTCCACAATTTCCACCGCTATGCCCAATTCTTCCTGCAAGTATGTATTAATACCGGAGACACCGGCACCTATACCACATAAAATCACCCGGTCCACATGCTGCAGCTCATTTTGCCGGACAAAAAAACTAATGGCAGTACGTATTTCTTTGGCAATACCGCCAGCCCAGGTCCGCAATACTTCACTCTCCCCTGCACCTGGTTCAGCTCCAACGGCAGCCAAATTAAGCACTTCTTCACTGAGAGGGGCCACAGCGCCAAATTGACTTAAATACTGCCCTAAAGCCACGGGAATCACCCTGGCCAGGCGAGACATGCCGTCCATTACGAGCACCATACTGCTGATATCCATGGCTAAATTTACAATGATGGTAGCTCCCATCAGCTTGTCTACAGGCAATACACGCTGCAGGGCAAAGGGAGTAGCATCAATTACTTGCGTCTCCAGCTTGCACTGTTCCAAAACATTAATATTGTGCAGCAAGTCTTCTTTTTTGGCGGCTACCAGCAAAATTTCCCATACCTCCCCCTCAAAACCGGTGGCCTCCCCCAACACTGCATAATCCAGCACCATCTCTTCCGCCGGCAAAGGCAAATATTCTCCCGCCTGCAGGCGTAAAGCACTATCTAACTTATCCCTGGGCACTTTAGGGAAAGTAATGTGGCGCACCAATACGCCATGGTTGAAAAAACCAAGCACTAACCTGCGACTGCCAATTTTAGCCTTGCGCCATAATTTGTTTAGCGCCGCACAAACAGTCATTTTATCTTTAATTATGCCGTCTGCAAAAGCTGTCGGTGGCAGAAAAACTTCACCGGCTGCCACCACCCGGGCGTAATTTTTTCTGCCTTTTATCTCTACCGCCCTAATACAGCCCATATCAAATTCAAGCCCCACCACTCTTCTCGATAAAAACATCGTTTGCCCCCCATTATGTTGCAACATACAGTTAAGTTTAAACCAATACCTTACTGAATTTGTGATATCACGGTAAACATGGGCAAGTACAAAGCAATGACAATGACGGCAACTATACCGCCCACACCAATGAGCATCAGCGGCTCAATCAAACTGGTCAGCCCTTTGGACATGGCCGCCACTTCCGCCTCGTAAAAATCAGCCACCCGGTTAAGTAATCCGGGCAGATCTCCCGTTTCTTCACCCACGGAAATCATTAAAGTTACCATGGGTGGGAAAAGGCCGCTTTCCTGCAAAGGACGGGCAAGATTCTGCCCCTGCTGGATCCATTCCGCCGCCTCCGCCACTGCCTTTGCAATTAAACTATTGCCGCTGGCGGGTCCCGCCGTCTCCAAAGCCTGCAAAATGGCAATGCCTCCCGCCAAAAGCGTGGCTAAAGTGCGGGCAAAACGGGCAACGACCGTTTTTTGTACCAGGGAACCAAAAACCGGTGCGCGAAATTTTATTTTATCCAGCAAAATTTTGCCTTGCTCTTGTGCCAAATAAGTCCTTGCGGCAAATAATACCACTATAAGACCTAAGCAGTAAAGGTACCAATAAGCGCGCAAAGAATTACTGAAGCCAATGACCATTTGCGTAATCAGGGGCAGCTCTACATCCTCGGGGTAAAAGCCTAGAAAAACCGGCACCACAAAAAGCATCATGCCGGTAACCACCAGCACCGCAAACATTAACACAACCGTGGGATAAAACATGGCAGCGCGCATATTATCCCGCAGCTGTTTTTCACTTTCCAGCTGTTCTGCCAGACGTTGCAGCACCCTTTCCAAAGTACCGCCCACTTCCCCCGCCTTAATCATATCAACATAGAGCTGGGAAAATACTTCCGGATAAGCCCGTAAAGCTTCAGAAAAACTCATGCCGCCTTCCACATTGCGCGCCACTTCCAAGAGAATTTTACCAAAAGCGGCATTGACAGCCTGTTCTCCTAAAGCATTAAGGCAGCGTGTCAGCGGAATCCCGGCACTTAACATGGCCGCCAGCTGGCGGCTAAATAATGCCAAATCGGCCAGGGAGACTTTCTTTTTCAGCTGCAATATTTGTGAGAAGGGGGAAGTTTTGGCTGCAGTCACTTCAATGGGTATATATCCTAGTTTGCGCAAACGCACAATGGCGGCAAACTCATTTTCCGCCTCCAATTTGCCTGTAGCTTCTATTCCATTTTTGTCGATGACCTGATAGGCATAAAGCGGCATAAAAAATCTTCCTTCCCGTCAAAAAACCGCATAATGTAGGAAATTATTTTCTCTTCCGACAGCCAATTTCCTGCTGGAAAAATATAATTTTCTAAATTTATACTATTTTTATCATTTAGGTTGCAGGAAAAAAATAAAAAATGTCCAAATAATATTAGAGCTGGCTTGAAGGGGATCCATAATTTTCCGACACAATAAAAAATTGGAGGAGAGCAAAATGTTAAATTTTTTGCAAAAAAAATTAAAGAGTGAAAAAGGCTTCACACTAGTAGAACTAATGGTTGTAGTAGTAATTATCGGCATTTTAGCACTCATTGCCGTTCCCATTTATAGCAAAGTAACAACAAATGCTGAGAAAAATGCCTGTTTTGCTAATCAGCGCACAATTGAAAGTGCATGGCTTATATATCAAGCCGATAGTAAGCAAGGTACATGGCCTGATGATTATATTGCAGGAGTAAAAGAAGTTACTGATGATGGGAAGATAGTATTGGAAAATAGACCTACGGAGGATTGCGAATATACAATTACTGAAGATGGAATAGTCACATGTGAAAAACATAAAAGAACAACACCTCAAAGAACAACACCTCCTGCTACTGATACTGAACCTGATACTGAACCTG
>JAAYMK010000018.1 GCA_012521405.1 Bacillota bacterium | reverse complement strand
GAATTACATCCATGAGGAACCTCCGCCTCCTTTTAGGGGGTATTCATTCTGCTAGAATGTGAGGTTCCTCTTTCTATTTTAAATAGATTTTTCCTTCAAAAACCTATAGTAATTTTACACTAACAAATCATGAATATGAGTACAAAAGGGAGAAAGCAATTAAAACCAGAAAAACCGTCTGTGCCATGACAAACGGTTTTTCTCATAAGATAATTTGTATCAGGCCTTTGCTATTTTTTTGCCAAAGTCGACGGCAGCAAGTTGCTGGTCGTTGTCGGGATACCAGGTAGTTTTCAGCCCTTCATTAATAAGCTGGAAGCCGGCCTTTTCCAATAATTCGGAAAGATACTTTACCGCTTCTCCACTCCAGCCGTAACAGCCAAAGGCAGCTGCTTTTTTCTTTTTAAAGCCTAATCCTTTCATTAACTCAAGGAAGCCGGCCACAGAATGTAAAATAGTCCTGTTTATGGTGGGCGAACCTACAGCTATCGTTTTGGACTTAAACACCTCGGTAATGGCATCATTGACATCAGTTTTGGCGATGTTAATAACCTTGATTTTAACGGTGGGATCTGCACTGTAAATTCCCTCAGCGATTTTTTCCGCCAGTCTTTTTGTGCCTCCCCACATGGTATCGTAGATCACTGAGATCTGGTTCTCCTGGTAATCATCGCACCATTGCGCATATTTTTCCACGATCTGCATGGGGTTGTCCCGCCAGACCACACCATGGCTAGTAGCAATGAGATCGATTTTAAGATTTAATGCCAGAATCTCTTCCAGTTTCTTTTTTAAAATCCTGCTGAACGGGGTCAAGATGTTGGCATAGTACTTTATGGACTCCTCAAACAAAGCACACTGGTCCACCAAGTCATTAAAAAGCTCTTCCGTTGCCAGGTGCTGGCCAAAGGCATCGTTACTGAAAAGAATATTGTCGCCGGTCATGTATGCGGCCATGCTGTCTGGCCAATGCAGCATCGGCATTTCCACAAAAATCAATTCTTTACCATTGCCCAATTCCAACTTGTCCCCGGTTTTCACCACCTGAAAATTCCAATCCTGATGAAATTGCCCCTTTAGGGATTTTACGGCATTTGCCGTGCAGTAAATGGGCACATCAGGTATCTGTTCCATTAAAAGCGGCAAGGCCCCGCTGTGATCAACCTCACCATGGTTGGCAACAATGCAGTCTATTTGCTTTAAATCTATTTCTGCCGCCAGATTAGTAATAAACTCCTTGGCAAAAGGAGTCCAGACTGTATCAATGAGAACAGTCTTTTCCTCCTGTATTAGATATGAATTATATGTGGAGCCTCTGTGGGTCGAATACTCATCACCGTGGAATTTCCTCAACTCCCAATCCACTTTGCCTACCCAATATACATTATTCTTAATCTTCTTTTTCACAGGTTTTAACTCCTTTCAATTTTACTAAACCACCATTTCCAAAGAGCTCACTCTTCATTTTTAATACCCATTTTTTGCAGGCGTATACTTTTACCAAGGCAAAAGAAAAAAATACAAGAAAAATTTTGGAAATTTAGTATAATTATATATGCTGCACGTTGCCCTGTCGAGGAATAAAAAATTAAGAAAGGAGAAAACAAATTACGTGGGTGCTTTTAGAAATTTTTACTGGGGATTTTTGTTGACGATGTTGGATTTTCGCATCAACGGTTTTGATATTTTACCTGATATCCTTGGGCACATCTTTTTTGCCATAGGCATTAGCGCTCTACAGGCTGAGAGTGAGCATTTTAAGCAGGCCGGTAAATTTAATTTGCTGATGATTCTTTTCTCCCTTTTTTCTTTTTATGAGCCACAAGCAGAACCAGGTTTCCGTTCCTATTTGTTTGTTATCTTAATTAGTATTGTCTCAATAATCGCCACCTGGTTTCTGGTTTATCATCTTTTTATGGGGATCAGTGAAATGGCAACATATGCAGGGCAATCAGATTTAGCAGAAGAAGCAGAAAGGCGCTGGGAACAATACCGGCTACTGTTAATTGCTACCTTGGTTACACTCTTTCTGGTTATTATGCCACCACTGGCAGTGCTTGCCATACTTGGCTTATTATTTGCTAATATCATTCTGGTTATTAAAATTTTAGGCTTTCTAAAACAATGCACGGAACGCCTGTAAGTATTAGACGCGACTAATTCCTTTTAAATTCCGTAGAAAACAAAAAATTAGTTTGATACAATTTCTTATTCAGAAAAAAACCGCTATCTCCGGTGGGGAAATAGCGGTTTTCTTATTATCGTTATACTCCAAGCTCAACTCTGTTAATATAGTCTTCCTGCATGTCAAAGGGCAGGTGTGTGAAGTAAGCGGAGAAGCCGGCAATGCGCACAATTAAGTCTTTGTAATCTTCAGGGTTTTTCTGGGCTGCGCGCAAAACTTCTGTATCCGCCACCGTGAAGTGGAACTGGATTCCCCCCATGGCAAAGTACGCTTCAATCAGTTTCCGCACCTTGGAGATGGCATCTTCACTCCGGACGGAATTGGCATCAAGGCGCACATTAATGGCTCCGCCACAGCGCATTTTATCCCACGGCAGTTTAGCCACACTCTTCACATAAGCCAAGGGCCCGTTTTTCACAGCGCTTTGACGCGGGTCACTTGAATGTGACAGCGGCTCTCCTGCTTTTCTGCCGTCCGGTGTGGCCCAAGCCCTTTTACCGGCGGCCACCCAATAAAGATCCAGGGCGCCGCAGTTATTGGTGCCGTTATTAACTCCCGGACGCGAATTATAATAGTCTGCATAGAAGTTGGTAAACCATTGCATGATGGCATCGGGCTCATCGAGATCGTTGCCGTAGAAGGGTACTTCGTTTAAGATACGTTGCCGCAGCAGTTCATAACCTTCCCAATTGGCGCACAGGGCATCATAGAGCTCTTTTGTGGAAACAGTTTTGTCGTCAAAGCAAAGTTTTTTGATTGTCATCAGGCTGTCTGCCACCGAACCTACGGCGCTAAACATGGACCCCATACCGTTGTACTTGGCACCGCCCCAGGTAACATCCTTACCTGATTCGATGCAGCCTTCCGTCATCACCGAAGCAGAGAGACACGGCCACTCATGGTTAAAGACCAGGGCGGCAAAATGATATAGTCTTGCCTGGTAATCAAGATAGTGTTTGATTTGCCGCTCAAACTCGGCCTGCAGTTCCTCAAAGGACTCATATTCATAAAGTTTTTTACATGGCAGCATTCCTTTGGCGCCCGTCATGGGATTGACATTACCGTAAATGACATATTGGAGAATATCCACCAGGCTGGCACCGCCGCCAAAACCGCCGCAGTTGGCTGCCATGGACCATTCTTTACCGCTAACGGCCGGTTCCACACAGCCGAAAATAGCATAGCGCCTGGCGTCCTCCAGCGGTACGCCCTTATCCAGCATGGTCTGGATAATGACATCGTCATTATTGAACTGGGGCATACCTCCCGAACGGATACTGCAGGCAATGGCCAACTCCCAAATACGATCAGGGGTATGTTTATTGATCCGCAGCGCCAAGCTCGGCTCGGCTACGCGCAGCCGGTAATATGACAGGAGCATCATTTCAGTGGCCAGATTGTAGTCGCCGGAACCGTCGGCTTTCTGGCCGCCAATGGTTATGAGGCTGCCGGCGGCAATATTTTGTGCACCGCCCTGCAGGTCAAAAAATGTTTTCCCGTTTTCATGAGCTTCAATGAGCTGATCGTTTGTGGGTTTAGGGAACATAATAATTTGGTTGCCCACTTGCAGCAAATAAGCATCAAACAATTCCTGCGCCTGTTCAGGGGTCAAGGTACCGTTTTTGAGATCGTTTTCCAAAATAGGCCCCAGGAAACTGTCAATAAGGCCCGGAGAATCCGCCCAGTGCGTACCGTCGGCAATGAGCAGGTACTGGTAGAAGAGCATGGTTTGGAGAGCTTCCCACAAGTTCCTGGCGGGGTTTTCAATAATCCAGTCGCAGGAATCAGCCATGCGCAAAAGTTCTGCACGACGCTCCGGTGTCGGTGCCGTTTCCGCTTTTTTACGGCACGCCTCGGCGTAACGCTTGCTCATGAGGATCATGCCGTCGCAAACCTTAATGATGGCGCGGTAAAATAATTCACTGCGCACATTATCGGCTGTGGTATGTTTCCGTATTTCCTCCAGCTTTTCCAAGGCGGTCCGGCGCACTGCGCCAAACCCTACCGTCACTGCCCGTTCGTAATTGGGGTTGAAATGACCCGGGTATGAGCCGGCCAAATGCTCGACAAAGGGCCCCATCCTTTCAAAGAACTCCGGCGGGAACAAACCGCGGGCTGTGGCTGCTATATCTTTATCTTTCCAGTAATCAGCAGCTTCTAGAATCCACTGGCGATCTTCATCGTCTACCCAGACACTGCCCGGCACCTGCCAGGCGGCACGGAACCGCTCATCAGTATCGCCAAAACAGCTACGGATCCAGGTTTGGCTGGTTTGCTCAATATCAAAGTGCACCGTACGGCAACGCGGTCCGCCGTCACCGAGGAAAATATCGTCATCATCAATATTTATCTCCCGTGTTGCACACCACTCATAGAGGAAACCGGCGCGCTTTAATATCGGGTACTCTTTTTCATGGTTCTTGTAATACTCGGTGATAATCCGATTGCGTTCAAAGTTTAAACGCATATCCTTGTTAATTCGTTCCCGTTTTTCCTTAAGTGCTTTAATCCGCTCAGAAATTGGCAAATCAAATTTTGACATAAAGGTTGTTGTCATAAAAACCTCCATCCCGCACCTGGCCAGGCGCATTTTTTTAATGTAATTGGCAATTAAGCCCATAACTTTGAAACAGCTCGAGAACTTTGTGCATAAAATCATCATCGGGAGGTTCAAGATGGGGCAATTTATAACGCCATCCCAAGCGGTCATACTTGGTACGCCCCGTCTTGTGATACGGCAAGAGCTGAACCAATTTCACCGCGCTTCCCAGTGTTACACAAAACTCCGCCGTCTGCCGCAAATTTGTTTCCTTATCATTTAACCTGGGAATAACAGGGACGCGGATTTGCAGCGCAGCTTTGTGTTCCGCCAAAAAGCGGGCATTTTTCAGGATCAGCTCATTGCCAACTCCTGTTAGTTTTTTATGCATTAGAGAATCCATATGCTTGATGTCATATAAAAATAAGTCAATATACGGCAAAATCTTTGCGTACAATTCCGTTGCCGCATAACCTGAAGTATCAAGGCAAATATGGATGCCGCTGTCCTTCAATTTTTTCGCTAAATTATAGGTGAATGCAAACTGCGCCATCGCCTCCCCGCCTGAAATTGTTATCCCCCCGCCGTTCTGAAAGAAGCCCCGATCTTTCATTACACGTTCATATACCTCGTCAACTGTTGTCTCCCAACCGGAAGAGTAGAGTGCCTTCGTAATACATACTTCTGTACACTTTAAACAATTTGTGCAGCGGGAGCGATCAATTTTTGCTTTTTGCATCAGTCCCGGCTTATCAGTGGCCTCTACAGGTTCCCCCCTTGTAATTGCCTTTTCCGGGCAGGCATTGATACATGCGTTTTGGCAGATGTCTGCGCCGATGCATTTTACCGGTAAATAACCCAGTTCAAACTCCTGGTGCTGCGATTCCGGGCTATGGCACCAGAGGCAGCGCAAAGGGCAGCCTTTAGTATAAACTGTGGTGCGAATTCCCGGCCCGTCGTGTACGGCATAACCTTGAATGTCATAGATGCATCCTGTTACATTTTTGTACTCCACAATTGAACCTGCCTTTTCTTTAATTTGATTGTTAGCTTAACTAAGCAATGTCGTAACAATCTTCAAAAATATTTACCTTTTACAAATATTATAGTCTTTTTCCGCCGGATAGCAATCACTATCTTTAGAAAAGTTGCAAAACGGTCACTTCTGCCCCTATAATATTTTTTTATATTGCCGCCAATGCTTGTAAACCGGGCTTAATGGCGGAGCATCAGCCACCCATTTAGCAGAAAATAGCAGGCAAATACCAAGATAAAGGCGCCTAAAATTATGATTAGCCAGTGATACACACCGGCACGCAAGAGTTTCCTGCCCCGGGATAAAGCCGTAGAAACCGCCGTATACCAGACAAAATCCGAAAGGATATGTCCGCAAAAAAAGCAGAAAACACCGGACAGTCCCAGGGCGTAGGACAGGCGTATCGATTCCATGCCTGTTGTCGCCCACCAGAGTATAAAATAGGGATTGCTGGCACTGACAACTATGCCGGCTAAAATCAGATTTTTTGTGTCTATACTTCTTCCGGTGCCCGCAGTCTCTAAAGACACGGATTTATTCAACCCGGATTTAATCATGCCGTAACCCATCCAGGCAAGATAAGCACCGCCAAACAAACCGATAAATCCGGCAACATGCTGTTTGGCAAAAAAATCCCTCAGCCCAAATATCATCAGCATAATCAGAAATAATTCCAGTATTCCATGTCCCAGGACGATAACGGGCCCGGCAGTCCAGCCTTTTTTTAGGCTGCCGTCAATGGTAACTCCTAAAAGCGGCCCGGGCATCATTGCCCCTGAAAAGCCAATTAAAAAAGAACTTACAAAGATCCCCATTAAAGCCATGCTGTATCCCTCTTCCTCATGTTCTGCTTGCTTTTTCCGGAATTAAAGCAAATATTAAAAGATTTATACCATTTTATGCCCTGACAGGCAAGCCTTAGATTCTGCTGTCTTTAGTCGGACGCAGCACCTCCCCGCCGCTTCCGGTAGATGCGCCGCCTTACCGGCACAGCAAAAATAAAACCGGCCGGAATATTCCGGCCGGTAGCTTTCCGGCTTGTTTTTACTTTTATTCATCAAGCAGCCTTTTTTCACCGCTAATGGCCTGCAGTGGGGCGATATCTTGGGTTACCTCCACCACGCCCAAAAATTCATTATCTTCATTCCTGACGGCAAAATAGCGAATAAACACATATTTATCCCCCATGCGCAGCCAAAAATCCTCATGATCTTTTCTTCCCGCCTGTAAATCCTCCACGATTTTTTCTACAATATGCACACTGGCAGGGGGATGGCAGTTTGCTACCTGCCGGCCGATAATGGTCTTGGGACGGGCAAAAATTCGTTCTTTACCTTGGGAAAAAAATTTTACGGCCCCATCCTTGTCCACAAAAGTAATGTCTATGGGCAAAGTATTAAAAATAGCGTAAATTTCTTCCGGCTTCAAAATGCCAGTAGCAAATTTTATATAACCCTCATCAACAGGTTTTTCTCCTTGGGCCAGTTCTTTGGCTTCCACATCTACCCTGGCAGGTTGCCATTTTACCTTTGGTTGATAAAGGGTATATCCAATCTCTTCGCTTTCTTCTTCAATTCTAATCCATTCATCTTCCGCCAGGGTATCTGCCACCAAGGGGAAGAGAATATTTTCCTCTTTGTAAATCATTTCTTTTACCCTATCCACCGCCGCCCTGGCCTTTGCCGCCAACTGGTCCTTATTACCACTGTAAGCAGCCAGCATTCTGCGCACTTCTTTAATGCCGGCGCGGATTTCATCATCCACTCCCCACATTACTTTGGGCGGCGCCGTAATACCGTACTTTTCCAGGTAGGGAAAAAGCAGATTTTCCTTGCGTGCATAATGCTTGTCAATTTCCCCAAGCTCGGCAAAAGCAGCAGCTAAGGAGCGGACATTGTCCTCACTGTCATCCCGGGTAAAACTGTCCACCAGGGGCAGAATTTTTTCATCAATAAGCTTCTCCAGTGCCCTGTTTTCTTGCTTGAAAGTATGTAGAGGATGTCCTGGGATTTCCGTCAGGGTATCAGGTTTATGAATATCTTCAATTGAACCTTTGAAGACGGCGGCATGAACATCACACAGCCGCTGGATCTCTTCCACCGGCATACCTTCTGCAATTAAAGCTTGTTCCATTTCCGAAATTTCCGCAGTAGAAACGCCTTCAATTAACTTGGCAAAACGCTCTTTAACCTCATCTACGCTTTTCCCGTCATGCAGCTCCATAATCAGCTCTTTTAAAACTTTTTGCCGGTATTCACGGTTATTAATAATTTCGCTCATCTTATCACTTCCTTTTATTTATTCGCTGATTGTGTATCCCCTGTTCCTAAATTCCATTTTAATTTTTTCTAAATCGATCCCCCGCATGGCTGCCCCTTGCGGGATGGTCATAAACCTGCCCACCGAATTTAGCATAGCCGGGTTTGTAATATTCTCAAACCCCAGTGCTTTCATAATTTCCGCTATTTCCGGATTCTCCCGGCATAAGTCGCGGACAGATTTTTTCAGATCAAGCTTTTTTGCCATTAACACCAGCGCCTTCCTTTTTGTACCAGATGCGAATATATTCTGCATGCCAACATTTCTTACCTCTTAGGAAGAAAAATCTTTCTTACAAAAAGCTTAAAAATTAGGCATACCAAGCTTATTTTTGGCTATCCGGCAAGATTATTATTCTGTCGTAACCATAGTAATATACAAAAAAAAGCCCCCAAGTCTTATTAATGCGCACTTTAATAATAGGGGCATTTTCGCAGCCACCATAGTTTTTTACCTCCGGTTCCGGACCACACAGGAGCAATTCCTGCTTAGTTTTGCCTAAATTTTTCCTGATATTGGTTTGACATAAGCCTCCTGGGTAAATGAGCAGGATTTGCCGGGTTTAAACAAGAAAATTATAAAAAAGCCTAAAGTGTGGTGATTTTTATGCCTGCCAATCTCACACCGCAATACTATGAAGCAGAAGAAAAATATCGCAAGGCATCTACACCGGAAGATAAAATTGCCGCCCTGCAAGAAATGCTGGCGACCATCCCCAAACATAAAGGTACAGAAAAACTGCAAGCCGATCTGAAAAGACGGCTATCGCAGTTACGGGAGGAAAGCCAGCAAAAAAAGAAAGCAAAAAGCACCTACAATCCTTTTCACGTGGAAAAACAGGGAGCAGGACAGGTAGTTTTAACCGGTTATCCCAATACCGGCAAATCCGCCCTGGTGGCCACGCTTACTAGGGCCAAAGTTAAAGTGGCAGATTACCCGTATACCACAACAATTCCTGCTGCCGGCATGATGCCGTATGAAGATATCCTGATTCAACTGGTGGACACGCCACCCTTTACGGCAGACAATGTTCCGGCAGGCCTCATGGGTACACTGCGCAATGCTGATTTGCTGCTTATTACCATTGATTTAAGCAGCGGAGAATGTTTGGAGCAGCTGGAAGCTTCACTGTCACTTTTGGAAGAGCGCGGGGTCATTGACCCAACCGGCGAAAGTCCTGTTGCCGTCCCTTACCTTTTGCTGGGTACAAAGGCCGATCATCCGGAAGCCAACGCCAATTGGGAAATTTTACGGGAACTTCGTCCCGATGTTGAAATTATGCCTTTATCCATAAATGCAGATCTTACAAAGCTACAAAAACTTATCTTTAAACAACTAGGTGTAATCCGCATCTATAGTAAGGCTCCGGGGAAAAAACCAGAATTAGAGCGCCCTTTCATCTTGAAAACAGGTTCCACCGTGGTAGATTTGGCTTATGCTATTCACCGCGATTTCCCCAAGCGACTAAAAAGCGCTTTAGTTTGGGGTTCAGCCCGTTTTGACGGCCAAGCCGTCTCCCGCGATTATGTTCTGCATGATCGTGATATTGTTGAACTGGTCCTCTAAAAATCATAAGAATTTTTTAATTTTTTACCGGCAAGGTTATCATATACTACTAAGACGGCTTGAGGAAGGTTTGATGCTATTAATGTCAAAAAAGGTAAGCAAAGTAAACCATTGAAACAAGCGGAGGTTGCTGCAGATAAAATGATTAAGAACACGGTTAAAGTAATTTTACCGGACCGGACTACCGTCACCACGGAAGCAGGACGGAGCCTGCTTGAAATTAGTAAAGAAGTACAGAAACACTATTCTACACCGATCGTTGCCGCCATTATTAATAATAAAATTAAAGATTTAACATATATTCCCCAAGAACCGTCAGTAGTGGAATTTCTTGACCTAGGTACCAAGGAAGGGGCGCGCATTTACCAGCGCAGCCTGACCTTTTTGCTTATTTACGCCACGCAACAGCTTTTCCCAGATGCCCAAGTAACGGTAGAGCATTCCCTGGGCAAAGGTTTGTACTGTGAAATTAAGAAAAATCCGGCGTTAACGGAAGCTGACGTGTTAGCCATCGAGAAAAAAATGCATGAAACTGTGGCGGCAGATCTGCCCATTGAAAAGAAACGTATTCCCCTCAAAGAAGCCCTTAACATCTATGCCGCCGAAAACTTTGATGATAAAATCCGTCTTTATAAGAGGTGGCCGGATGAGGAAGTAACAGTATTTTCGCTAGGCAATTTAACTGATTCCCTGCATGGCTATATGGTGCCAAGAACCGGAGTCCTACAGCGTTTTGCCCTGCGCTACCACCCGCCGGGACTGGTACTGCGCTTTCCTACGGAAGAAGATCCTTTTACCATTCCTCCTTATATTGAGCAAACAAAATTATTTGAAATTTTCCGGGAAACGGAGAAATGGATGGAAATCCTCGGTTTTACTACGGTTGGAGCACTTAATGACCTGATTGAAGCAGGCCAAGGTCCGGAGATTATCCGTATTGCCGAAGCGCTCCATGAGAAAAAAATTGCCCAAATTGCCGATGCCATCACTTCCCGTAAAGATGAAATTCGTATTATTTTAATCGCCGGTCCTTCTTCCTCCGGCAAAACTACTTTTGCCCAGCGTTTACGTATCCAACTTTTAGTTAACGGTATCCGACCGTATCCCATTTCTCTCGACGATTATTTTGTAGACAGGGACAAAACGCCTGTTGATGAGTCAAATAATCCGGATTTTGAGCATATTGAAGCCATTGATTTACCGCTTTTTAACGAGCATCTGATGCGACTCATTAATGGTGAAACTGTGGAAATTCCCACCTTTAATTTTAACACCGGCAAACGGGAATACAGGGGAAATGTTTTAACTTTACAGCCCGGCCAGCCCTTAATCATTGAAGGCATACATGCCTTAAACGAACGGCTGACAGAAGCAATTCCGCGCAACCAAAAGTATAAAATCTATATTTCGGCGCTGACAGCACTCAATGTGGATCGCCATACACGTATCCACACCACGGACACCCGCCTTTTGCGCCGTATCATCCGTGATCACCAGTTTCGCGGGCACAATGCTTTAGAAACTATCCGCCGCTGGCCGTCCGTCCGCCGCGGCGAAGAGCGCAATATTTTCCGCCTGCAAGAAGAAGCAGATATAATGTTTAATTCATCTTTGGTATATGAACTGGCCGTTCTAAAGGATTATGCCATACCATTACTGGAAAAGATTCCTCAGAGTGAACCGGAATATATTGCCGCCAAAAGATTATTACTTTTCCTCTCCAGTTTTGTCAGCCTTGAGGCCGCCGATGTACCCTCAAATTCTATTTTGCGCGAGTTCATCGGGGATTCCTGCTTTTTCCGCGAATAAAAAATACTTGTAAAAAAGTACAGTGCTTACTCCACTCCACTGTACTTTTTTTGTCTGTCATATCTAATTGACATAATGTGGCATAATAATTACGATAAAAAGAGAATTTCTTTTGGGAGGACCTGGTATGGATCTAAATCGCTTTACGGAAAAGGCTGCTCTGGCTTTGCACTCGGCACAAAATGTGGCAGCACGTAGAAAGCATCAAGCCATTGACATTGAACACCTGCTGATGGCTCTTTTGGAGCAGGAGGAAGGCTTAATCCCCCGTCTCTTTACCAAAGCGGGAGTATCTTTACAAAAAGCAAAAGCAGAATTAGAAAAAAAACTGCAAAAACGACCGGCCGTTTCCGGTGCCGCTTCCCCTTATATTACCCAGCGGCTTAATCAGTTAGTGGTCCAGGCCGGCGAAGAAGCAGAATATCTCAAAGACGAATATCTTAGCGTGGAGCACCTGGTACTGGCCATGTTTCAAGACCAGGAAATGCAAAAATTCCTTTCCTCCCTTGGTCTTGAGCGCCAAGCATTCATGCAGGCCATGATGGAAGTGCGGGGAAACCAACGCATCACCAGTCCCAACCCGGAAGAAACATATGAAGCTTTGGAGAAATATGGCCGCGATCTTACAGCCATGGCAGAACAAAATAAATTGGATCCTGTCATTGGCCGGGATATGGAAATCCGGCGTGTCATTCAAGTGTTGTCGCGGCGCACAAAAAACAACCCTGTTCTCATCGGCGAACCCGGCGTAGGGAAAACTGCCATTGTTGAAGGGCTGGCACGGCGGATTGTGGCCCAAGATGTACCGGAAAGCCTTAAAGACAGGCGGATTGTGGCCTTGGATATGGGTTCCCTTTTGGCCGGAGCCAAATACCGGGGCGAATTTGAAGAGCGCCTGAAAGCAGTCCTGCAGGAAGTATCCCGGGCCAAAGGACGGATAATTCTTTTTATTGACGAGCTGCACACAGTTGTGGGCGCCGGCAAAGCTGAAGGGGCCATGGATGCAGGCAACATGTTAAAACCTATGCTGGCCCGGGGCGAACTACATTGTATTGGCGCCACCACATTGGATGAATACCGCCAATACATTGAAAAAGATGCCGCTTTGGAAAGACGTTTCCAACCCATTTTAGTGGAAGAACCTTCAGTGGAAAGCACCATTTCCATCCTGCGCGGTCTGCGCGAGCGGTATGAATTGCACCATGGTGTACGGATCCAGGATGCCGCCCTGGTTGCTGCCGCCGTTTTAAGCCATCGCTATATTTCTGATCGCTTTTTGCCCGACAAGGCCATCGATCTCATTGATGAGGCGGCGGCTAAACTGCGCACGGAAATGGAAAGCATGCCGGAAGCATTGGAAAACCTGGAGCGTCGCTTACTCCAATTGGAAATTGAACGTGAAGCACTGCGCCAGGAAAAAGATGAAGCTTCCCAAAAACGGCTACAAGCTTTGGAAAAAGAATTGGCGGAAATTAAAGCAGACCGAGATGCTCTCCGCGCTAAATGGGAAGAAGAGAAAAAGGTTATCGGCAGTTTAAGCAAAATACGTGAAGAGTTGGAAAAAGCACGGACGGAAATGGAACAAGCGCAACGCGAATACGATTTGAATAAAGTTGCCGAGTATAAGTATGGGAAAATTCCTGCTTTAGAACGGCAGCTAAAAGAAGCAGAAACCAAACTGGGTGCCGATCAAAGCAAATTATTGAAGGAAGAAGTAACGGCAGAAGAAGTGGCAGAAGTTGTTGCCCGCTGGACAGGGATCCCCCTGAACCGGCTGTTAGAGGGAGAAAAAGAAAAACTATTGCGTTTAGATGAGCTCCTGCATAGACGAGTCGTTGGCCAGCATGAGGCAGTACAGGCTGTCAGTGATGCTGTCATTCGCGCCCGCTCCGGTCTCAAGGATCCCCACCGCCCCATTGGTTCTTTTATCTTTTTGGGCCCCACGGGCGTTGGGAAAACAGAACTGGCAAAGGCTTTGGCAGAAGCGCTTTTCGATACGGAAGAAAACATGGTTAGAATAGATATGAGCGAATATATGGAAAAACATGCTGTTGCACGTTTAATTGGCGCTCCACCAGGTTATATAGGCTACGAGGAAGGAGGCCAGCTGACAGAAGCTGTGCGCCGTAAACCCTACAGTGTGCTGCTGTTTGACGAAATAGAAAAAGCACACCCCGATGTATTTAATATCCTGTTGCAACTTCTTGATGACGGCCGTCTGACAGACAGCCACGGCCGCACCGTGGATTTTAAAAATACCATTGTAATTATGACTTCCAATATCGGCAGCACCTATCTTTTGGAAAATATTGCAGCAGACGGCACTATCCCCCGGGATGTCCAAGACCAGGTATTTGCCCATTTGCGCAAGCACTTCCGGCCGGAGTTTTTAAATCGTGTGGACGAGATTGTCCTCTTTAGGCCGCTGACAAAGGAACAGTTAAAACAAATTATTGATTTACAAATAGGGCTGTTACGAGCACGTCTGGCAGAGCGCCATATTACACTCACCTTAACGGAAGCGGCGAAAGAGTTCATTGCCGGGGCGGGCTATGACCCGGTTTATGGAGCACGGCCCCTGAAACGTTATTTGCAGCGTACTGTGGAAACCGCACTGGCCCGCAAACTCATTGCCGGGGAAATCACCGACCACAACAATGTCATCATTGATGCAGAAAACAACCGTCTTGTTTTCCGCGTCAGCAATACCGGAGCAAAATAAAAACCCTGTCCTTCACGGGCAGGGTTAAATTTTTCCTAGTTTATCTCTATTTTTCTACCTTTGCGTCCGGGTTCTGTTTTCGGCAGAGTTACTGTCAGCACACCGTGCTCATACTTGGCAGAAATCTTGTCAGCATCAATGCTGTCGACATAGAAGCAGCGCTGGAATTTGCCGTATCTTCTTTCCCTTCTAATAAAGTTTGCATTTTTGTTTTCATAGATTTCTTTGTTTTCTGCTTTAATGGTTAAATAATTATCTTTATATTCTACATCAATCATATCTTTAGCCAAGCCTGGCAGTTCTGCTTCCACAATATAGGCATCGTCTGTTTCTCTAATATCAGCTTTGAACCCGGATAGATTATTCACACCCCAAACTCCGGTAAAGAAATTATTGATAAATTGATCGAAAACATCATCCACTCCCATTACATGTCTCCCTCTTCTGCGGAAAGGAACCAGATCAAACATTATAGCTACCTCCTGTATCTTGTAATTATCGTTAGTAATTTTTTCAATCTCATTATAAGATAAAGGTCAATTAAGGTCAAACTCAACTACGCATAAATATTACCTTTCACCCGGCAAATCCAGCCGTTTTAAAAAAATAGCTGGTTTTTTTAAGCAAAATTATGGTCAGATTTAGTCAGACGCTTGTCCGGTGCTTTCCGCAAAAAAAAATTGGCTGCCCTTTGCAGCCATTAATCCAGTTTAAAATATTCAAACCAACGGGAGAAATCATAATCTGCCACGGTTTTAGCCTGGTATTGCGCATAAAGTTTTTGATAGCCTTCCAGCAAAGCTTGCGTACGTACACCGTGGATCAGGGAAAGATATGCTTCCATAAAAGCAGCAAAATGATCACAAACACGAATTAACTCTCCATCCAAGGGACTATATTCGTCTTGATTATAAAGGGCATTGATGGCTCCCGAGGGCACGATTTTTACTTTACCAGCTTTAATAATTTTATTGGCAAATTCATCTTCAGTATAATAACGCAACTGGTTATGCCAAGCTTCCGGCAGTAAAGGTAATAATTTCTCCTGTACCTGCCGCTTTTCAATTTCTTTAATTACCTCGTCCAGCCCCGCCACCGCCCGTTTCACAGGAGAAACAATATCCCGCGTCAGCACTTCAGGCAAATCGTGAAAGAGGCCGGCCAGGCAGTTATTGACCAAACGCTGCGTACAGGGCTCTATTTCTGTAGTGGCAAAATAAGCCAGCAGAAAAACTATCAGCATATGTCCCAAGACTGAAGTCTCCGGCAGGCGGGGTGTTTGCGCCCAGCGCTGCTGAAAACGCAACTGTCCCACTAAATCCATAAAATGGCTGGTCTTTTTACCCAAAAGCAATTTTTGCACTCCGGCCAAATGGTAATGATCTTCTATTTCATCTTCAATTTTATTTTTCGTTTCCTCCAAACCGTATATATCGGCATTAAGATGGTAGACAAGTTTAAATTCCCAGTTTGTAGCCAAATAATGGGAAGCTTTTAAAATATCTTTTTCCAAAGCACTGTACTCCGGTTGAAACAAATAGGCGGTAAATTTTTCGTAAAAATTATCTTTCACTCCCTTAAGGGCATCTTCCAATTCCGTTAAAACCCACTGGTTTAAGAGTTCACCCTTTTCCGCCATTAATTGATGAAAAATAGGTGGTTTAATATCTGTTAGCATAATCCGGTGCAAAAACTCAAAAATGCCGCCTTCCAGCAGTTTGCGCCAATCTATGGTAACTCCGCGGTCAGTTTCTTCAAATTTGGCCAAAAGAAAGGCATAAATCATTTTATGTGCCTGTTTATCCAACTCTGTAAAACCTTTATGCGGTCTGTTGTGATCATTCCAGCGCTGGATGCTGGCCGCTTCAAACAACAGCAGCAATAATTCTTTCGTAATCATTTCTTTCTCTCCTTATTTTCTTTTACCTTTAATCATTGTCATCATCGATAGTTACATCCGCTTCCAACTTTTCCGGCGAAATTGCAGGCAGCTCCTGTACCTTTTTCAGTTTTCGTTCAATGGTACGACTTTTACGGGAAGCGCCGTCAATGGTGTCGCTGGCCTCCTGCAGTTTTCGTTTTGTTTTTTCCAGCAAAGCCCCAAAATTGCTAAACTCGGCCTTTACAGTCCCTAAAAGTTCCCAGACTTCACTGGAGCGTTTCTCAATGGTCAAGGTCTTAAATCCCATTTGCAGGCTCGTCAAAAAAGCCGCCAAGGTGGTGGGTCCAGTCACTGCCACTTTGTACTCACGCATTAAGGTTTCAAACAAACCGTTGCGCCGTAAAACTTCTGCATACAAACCTTCAAAAGCTAGAAACATTATGGCAAAATCAGTGGTATAAGGCGGGCGGATATACTTTTCTTTAATATCTTTGGCACATCTTTTAATACTGGCTTCCAGCTTTTTGGCACAAGCTTCTATTTGCTCCACCGCCGCATTTTCATAAGCATCCAATAAACGGTGATAATCTTCTAAAGGAAATTTGGAGTCAATAGGTAATAAAACTGGATGCTCATCATCTTTACCCGGCAATTTCACAGCAAATTCCACGCGCTCCCGGGCTTGCGGCACCACCGCCACATTTTTTTCATACTGTGTGGGAGCAAAAATCTGCTCCAAAATATTTTCCAGCTGGAGTTCACCCAGTGTACCGCGCACCTTCACGTTCACCAAAGCTTTTTTCAGATCACCAACACCGCTGGCCAAAGCCTGCATTTCTCCCAAACCACGATGTACCTGTTCCAGTCTCTGGCTAACCTGGTGAAAAGATTCTCCCAATCTTTTTTCCAGCGTGCTTTGCAGCTTTTCATCCACAGTAAGGCGAATCTTTTCCAATTTATCTGCATTGTCCTGCTGCAGGCTTGCCAATTTTGCCTCCAAAGTGTCCCGCATTTTATTTAATTTATCTTCACTGGAAGTAATCAATTTTTCCAATTGTGCTGAGAGAAGGGTAAATTTTTGCTGCTGGTGCTCATTAAATTCAGCCACACTGAGGCGAAAACTTTCTGCAAAAGATTTTAAAGCCCTCACCAATTCTGCCCGGTTTTGCCCGGCATCTTGATTTAACTGTTCCTGCAGCTTGGTTAACCTGTCTTCCATAACGGCACGTATACCGTCCAGCTTCTCATTATTGCTGCGGATAAGAAGATCTAAATGCGTTTTTAAAAGCATGGCCATTTCCGCCACTTGTTTCGAGAGGGAATCACCCACCGCCTTCAGTGTTTGACTTAATTCCAAGCGGTTTTCCCTGGCATTGGTGGCTATTTCCTCACGAAAACCGGTTAAACCGTCACTGATCAGCTTTTGATTGCGCTCCGTCATTTTTTCCAAATCTGCCAGTGCTTGCTTTACTCCACCAGCACCGAAATTTTTCAAAAGCAGGATAATATTTAGCAACAATACAAGTAAAACTGCCGCAAGTATGAAAATATCCGTCATAAACTCCTCCTCAAACTGCTAAACTCATCTTCTATAGTACTTCGCTTGATGTCGATTTTTTCCTGCTTTTTGCTTTTAAAATTGTATTTTTTCGCTTAAGCTGTCAAATTTTAACCTTTTTGCTGTTTTACTTAAAAAAACGCCGATGTTAGCTTTTGCCGGCAAAAAAAATAGTTCCCGGAAAGGAACTAAAAAGCTTAAAATTTATGTGGCACGTTCAGCTGCCCGCTGCACAGCTTTGACGATTTCCACAACCGGTGTAATGGCCACCGAAAAAACCAGGGCATAAAGCCATTGCTGTAACGAAAGCGGCGTTAATTTAAACCAGGCGGCAAAAGTAGGCACCTGCACCACTAACACCGTCAAGAAAAAAAGTAAGATATTTCCTATAATTATAACCGGGTTATTTAAAGTCCGCAGGGAAAACACAGTATCTTTGCCTTGCTTAATATTAATTGCATGCACAAACTGCGACGCGGATAAAGTGACGAAAGCCATGGTGGTACCGATTTGCGGGGAGACTAAACTACCCAGATAATGGGAAAGCAGCGTAAAACAGGCAATAAGAAAGCCCTGATAAAAAATATTGAAGCCAAGCCCGTCGGCAAAAAAACTTTTGCGTGTATCCCGCGGCGGTTCAGCCATTAAACGGGAATGTGCCGGATCCACCCCTAAACCTATGGCCGGAATGCTGTCTGAAACCAAATTAATCCACAAAATATGAACGGGACTTAAAAAACGCGTACCGGCCGGCAGAACCAGCGTGGCCACAAATAAAGAAAGTACTTCGCTCATATTGGTAGAAAGTAAAAACTGTACTGCTTTGCGCACATTATTATAGATCTTGCGGCCTTCTTCCACTGCATTCACAATGGTGGCAAAATTATCGTCTGCCAAAAGCATATCGGAAACATCTTTTGCCACATCTGTACCGATGATACCCATGCTAATACCAATATCGGCAATTTTCAGTGCAGGAGCGTCATTGACTCCGTCACCGGTCATGGCAACAACTTTATCACGGTTTTTCCATGCCTTGACAATTCTCACCTTATGTTCCGGACTTACCCGGGCATAAACTTTGTATTGCTCCAGGACAGCGGCAAATTCTTCTTCCGATAGCTTGTCAAGTTCATGCCCGCTTAGGGCTTCCTCTTCTGAAGCAATCATGCCTAAATCCTTGGCAATGGCAACAGCAGTATCCTTATGGTCGCCGGTAATCATGACGGGCACAATACCGGCAGATTTACTTTTGCTTACGGCTTCATAAGCTTCAGGGCGAGGCGGATCCATCATCCCCACCAAACCGACGAAAATCAATTGGGACTCCACTTCCTGGACCGGATCATAAGGTTTTGCGTTTCCTCTACCCCGCTTATAAGTTCGGCAATGCGGCCCATTTCGGTAGCCATACCGGTGGCGGTAACTACACCTTTGCCGCGACCGTAAACAATACTACTGCCACTAAAGGCCATATTCAAACGGTCTCCCAGGGGGCAATCTGCCGCACAGGTAACTTGCGCATCTTTTTCTGCCGGAACCGATTCACCCGTGAGAGATGCTTCTTCAATACGTAAGGATGAACTTTCAATGAGCCGTAAATCGGCAGGAACCATGTCGCCGGCATCCAACAAGACGATATCTCCGGGTACAAGCAACTCTGCCGGAATTACTTGTACCTGCCCCTGGCGTAAGACTTTAGCTTGAGCGGCACTAATTTTCTTTAAAGCTTCTATAGCCTGTTCTGCTTTACTTTCTTGGACAAGACCAACTATCGTATTAAGAAAAACAACCGCCAAAATAATGACTGTATCGGCAATTTCCCCCAAGAGTCCGGCAACTGTAGCCGCAGCAATCAGAATTAAAACCATGGGATCTTTAATTTGTGCCCAAATTTTTTGCGTAAATGTCTGTTTTTGCTCTTGTGTTAAAACGTTTTTGCCGTAATGCTCTAAACGCAGCCGGGCTTCCTTTTCCGTTAACCCCGTTTCCTTTGTTGCCAGTGCTTTTAATACTTCTGTAGCATTTTGCGCAAATGGTTTCATGGCTCTACCATCCTTGCAAAGTTTATTTTTAGTAAAAATTCTTTTATAGCATACCCGATACCTAACCCAGCAATAATAAATGGCTAAACTCCATAATTTTCCCCCCAAAAAACCAGCCGCTAACTTATTTTATGCAAAAAAAAACTGCTTAAAAAAGCATTAAAACTTAAATTTGTTAAGTTCGTTATGAATCTGGTCAATAAGTTTGCTTTGTTCCAATGCTTCCTTACTGTTAACCCCCTTTGTGGCGGCAATTTCTTTTAATTTTTCTCTCTCCTTTTCCATTCTTTTACTCAACTCTTCCCGGCGAATCATAGAGCCGAACATGAGCACAATTTCCGGATCAAACTGCTTGCCGGCACATTTCTCCAATTCAGCCAGTGCCTCCAAGGGTGAAATTTTTTCACGATAAACTCTATGCTGTGTCATGGCATCAAAAGCATCAACAACGGCAAACACCCTGGACAAAAGCGGTATTTCCTTTCCCTTTAAACCCCGGGGATAACCGCAACCGTCCCAACGCTCATGGTGGTATAAAATTGCTTCAGCCACGGAAGCAAATTCCGGGATGGTATAAACAATTTGCGCTCCGGCTTCACAATGTTTTTTGATTTGATGCCATTCTTGGATGGTAAGTTTTTTTGGTTTCAAGACAATTTCTTTAGGTACTTTGACAATACCGATATCATGCAGGATAGCCAACATTCTTAAATCTTCCAGCTGCTTTGACGTTAAACCCAGAAGAACACCTAACTTAACCAGCAGCATGTCTAAACTTTCCCAATGCTGCGGAGCACGGTTATATTCAGAAGTTATCAATTTTCTGATGTATTTTATTACATCAGCCTGGAGGCGATTTCTATTTTTTTGCTTATATTGTCTTAATTTATACTTTGCTATGGCATAAAGCTCATTTAAATTTTGCTTGCCTGTTTTGCTGAAGGCCGCCTCAACAGACAAACATGTTTTAAAAGGTTCTTTAATTTGCTTGCTGCAGTTTCTCAGTTTCTGCACCAGTACTTTTACTTCTTCAGCAGATGAGGCCGCTACAAGCACGGCCAATTCATCATCTGCCAAACGTAGTGTTGTTGTTTTCTTCCCCATTATAGACAAAAGGAGATCTGCCGCAGACTTTAAATACTTATCGCCGGTTTCTTTTCCCAAAAGCTGATAAATAAGCTGCAGCCCGTTAACAGTGAGTAAAATTAATCCCAGAGGCTGCCTTTGCTTTTCCAAAGTCCGGGGCAATATCTCCTGAAAATAATTGAAGTTATAAAAACCTGTCAGTTTATCACGATAAAGAGAAGGTGTTTTCCCTTTGCTCTCTTTTACGTATAGGTGGGAAGCAGATTCTTCTACCTCTGCACATAACCTGACCACGTAATTTTGGTTAAATTTTTTCACAAAAGCTTTATAGCTCTTCCCTTGCAGCTTAACCGCCATTTCTGCTTCAGAGCTAAAGTCGTTATTAGTAAAAATGAGCAGGTTACGCCAAAAGACTGTGTCATGAAAAAATAATTGCGATAAGTATCTATTTTGTGTAACCTGCCCATCGCCAATAAATTTGCGACACTCTTTACAATCAACAAGTTTAAAATCAACAATCCGCTGCGCTTCATTATAAACCGGTTGCATTAAAATTGTTGCCGTATTCTCCACTGTATAAAGGGACTTTTTTTCTAAATTCGAAATATTCGAACTCATATGAAGCCTCCCATCCTATTTTCATGCTACCGGTCGACCGGCGCTTTTTAAGAGACCCCAAAATAATGTAAAAATTGCGTGAACTTACTTTAAATCTACCATAATTGCGCTTTTAAGACAACCATAATTATACATAATTTTGCTTTTTTGTACTTGTAATATTTGTATATTTTGTTTAATTTTCTCATGCTTTCCTACAAAATTTGTATGAAATAATTTTCCAAAAACACCGCCACAAATGGCGGTTTTAATAAATAAGCAGAAATTCAAGATATTTTTCATCCGGGTATGGAATTGCCCAGGTCTGAAACACAGACCGGAGCACACCGGAATCTACTCCTACAAAATAAAGGCCGTCTTGATAACTAGACAAAGTTTCAAATACTCTTCATAGACAATACCTAAAAAGACAAAAAGCACCGCCATAAAATCCGGTGCTTTAATCATTTTATGCAAAGCAGGTCTGTAAGCCGAGTTCTGTTCCCCTTCCGGGGCGATAGTCATCTCTCTGGGATGTTAGTTGCCTAACACCTCTAGCGACCTAACCCGGGAGATCGGCGGGCAACGTCATCTCTCCCCTATTTGGTCTTGCTCCAGGTGGGGTTTACCTAGCCGGCCAGTCACCTGACCGCTGGTGCGCTCTTACCGCACCATTTCACCCTTACAAACCGGAGATCAGATGTCAGCATCAGTCTCGATAAAATCCAAACAGCGATTCCTACATAGTTCCGGTAAACCGACCTCTGACATCTGACCTCCGGTTTGCGGTATAATTTCTGTGGCACTTTCCTTGAGGTCACCCTCACTGGGCGTTACCCAGCACCCTGCCCTATGGAGCTCGGACTTTCCTCGGAGTAAAGCATTACCCCGCGACTATCCGACCTGCTTTGCATTGCTTACTCAGGAATTTAAAGTATAGCATAAAAAAACTTTATCGTCAAAGGAAATATGCGGAAAATAGCCTTCAATCGTCTTCTTTCTCCGGGAAAAAAACCAGCAAGCGACCGCAGTTTTCACAATAAATCATTTTTTGTGCCAAAAGTCTACTGTTAATACTAAGAGGTATGGCCACATAACAGCCGCTGCAGATACCGTTTTTTACCTCTGCCAACGGTTTCCCCTGAAAGTGGGAGCGTAGCCTTTGATATTCTGTTTTAAGCTCCTGAGGGATGAGTGCTTCCAGTCGAAGCTTTTCTGCCTGCAATTCTTTTATTTTCGCTTTTATTTGCCGTATTTCCCTTTTCCCTTGTTGTTGTACTGCCTGCAAATCCTTGCGTAACTTTTGATAATTTTGCCTGGCCTGAGTTAATGCTTCTGCCAACGCCTCCGTTACTTCCAGGGAAGCGATTAACTCTTCTTCCTGTTGCAAAAAATTTTGCCGCAAAATTTTTGCTTTTTTCTCCAGCTGTTGCACTTCCCTTGCCGTTTTATTATCACCAAAAAGTTCTTTTTGTAAATCCTGCTCCTTTGCTTCCGTCTCTTGCAAATTGTATTCTAATTTTTTCACTTGCCTTTGCTGTGTAGTGAATTTCTCTTGCAGCGCTTCAACCGCTTCCTTTGCCCGCATCACTTCCGCCTTGGCTTGCGTAAAAGCCGCGTACACCGGTAAATTTTTCAATTTTTCTTGCCAAGCGCAAAGCTTTAGTTCCACTTGTTGTAGACGATAAAGATTTTGCAATTGTTCCATGGTTTTCCTCCTTTAACGGACCTTTAGTCCTGACCACCCCACAAGCTTAAGGTGGAATTCCTCTTAAAACCACATTGAATAAAAAAACAAAAAGACAGGCACAAACCTGTCTTAAAAAATTTTCCATGGATTTGTTTCCACTGTGGAAGCAATAATCTCCACCTGCTGGCCCAAATTTTTCAGTTCTTCACGCACATAATTACATAACACGGGTACAATTACTCTTTCCGTGGCATCATGGCCGGCATCAATGATGACAATCCCTGCATTCTCTGCCGCTTGCGCTTCATGATATTTCACGTCGGCCGTAAGCAACACATCAGCTCCGGCAAATTTTGCCGCTTCCAGCAATTCACTGCCGGCTCCTCCACAAATGGCTACTTTTTGTACAGGACGCTTTAGCTCACCGGCCACCCGTACAAAAGAGATATTTAGTCTGTCTTTAACCAGTTGACAGAACTCCGCCAACTCAAGGGGCTTCTCCAATGTTCCCACTCTGCCCAGTCCATAAGGTTCCCCTTCATTCAAAAGCGGGTAAATATCATAAGCCACCTCTTCATAGGGATGCGCCTTGAGCATTGCCTGCACTACTCTTTTGCGTATGGCTGAGGGCATAATTGTCTCCAGGCGAATTTCCTCAGCTTTTTCTAACTTGCCCTTTTCCCCCAGGAAAGGATCGGTACCCTCCCGGGGCAGAAAAGTCCCGATTCCGGGAGTTTGAAAAGTACAGTCACTATAATTACCGATCCAGCCGGCACCGGCGGCCGTCATAGCCTGGCGTACTTTATCCTCATAGCCTTTGGGTACAAAGACCACAATTTTTTCTAATGCTTCGTGTCCATAAGGCCGTAAAACTTTTTTTTCTTTCAAACCAAGGCAGTGGGCTAAAGCGTCGTTCACACCACCACTAGCCAGGTCCAAATTAGTGTGCGCTGCATAAACGCCAATCCCTGCCAAAATAATTTCTTTCACCAGTTTGCCCGGCATCAAATCCGTCCGGATAGCTTGCAGCGGTTTAAAAATAAAAGGATGATGGGTAATAATAAAATCGGCTCCCACTTTTTTGGCTTCTTCCACCACGGCTTCAGTAAGATCTAAAGCAATAAGTACTTTATTAACTGTATCCTGGTAACTGCCAATTTGCAGTCCCACATTATCCCATTTTTCCGCCAAGCGTTTTGGTGCCAATTTCTCAAGGATTTTAGTAAGCATCTGTACGCTTACCGGCATGCTCTAGCACCTCCTGCAGACATGTTAATTCCTTTTGCACTTTATCTAATTTTTCTGACACATCTTCCTTTTGTGCCTGCTGCAGGCTGCGATAGACTATACGCAGTTTACGTATTTTTTCCTGCAGTAATACCGGTAGAAGCGGAGGATTATTTTCTAAAAGCCGCGGCCCTAAAGCAAGGCGAAAGGGATCTTTTTCCCGTTCCTGTCCCGGCATGGCTAAAATTATTTCATAAAGGCGTTTTCCTTCTGTCACCAATTTTTCCGCCACAATGGCGAACCCGTTTTTAGCCAGATATAAACGTAAGCAGCCTGATTCATTCATAGGCTGTAAAATTAGCCTTTTTATGCCTTTAAGCTTTTCTTGCCCCTTTGCTAAAATCCGCACAATTGTCCGTCCCCCTAGGCCTGCGATAACAATGGTATCTACACCATCTTCCTCTTTAAGTACATCAAGACCGTCACCCAATCGCAAATCAATTTTCTGGTGACAGTTAAATGCGGCAACGGTCTCCTGTGCCTGGGCAAGGGGCGCTTCTTTTACATCGGCGGCAATTGCCTGCCCGCAAATCTGTTCCTGCAGTAAATAAACCGGTAAATAAGCATGATCAGTTCCAATATCGGCAACAACACTGCCGGGAGGAATCAACTCTGCAATGGCTTGCAGACGCGGAGTGAGTTTCATGTAAAATCACCTCCGCCATTATTTTTACCAATTCTGCCTTTAATTATCTAATTCCTGCCGGAAAGGGATTTTCCTGCCCCCCGAATCCTACTCGGGCAAAACCTGATTTAAAATAATGCCCACCAGCGCCGATAAACTTAAACCGGTGAGAGCAATATTACCGGCAATAGGTATGCTAACCCCGGAAATACCTAAAACCAGCATAATGGAGATAATAAGCAGATTACGATTGCGGTTTAAGTCCACATCAGCGTCTTTAATGGTTCTAAGCCCGATACTGGCAATCATACCAAATAAAATTATACTGGCACCGCCAATTACAGGAGCCGGAATTGATTGCAGTGCGACTCCCAGTTTACCGATAAAAGCCAAGATAATGGCAAAGATTGCTGCCAGCTCCAAAGTAAAGGGATTATAATTGCCTGTCATGGCCAAGACACCGGTGTTTTCCGAATAGGTGGTGTTGGCTGGCCCGCCTAAAAGCCCGGCTACAGTTGTAGCTAAACCGTCACCAATTAAAGTCATGTGCAAACCTGGATTTTTAAGAAAATTTGCCCGTGTTACGGCGCTGATTGTTGTCACATCGCCAATATGTTCCATAATAGTAACAATGGTAACTGACGCTACGGTAATTACAGCATCCCAACTAAATTTCGGCAGCATAAAGGGCGGCACTTGGAACCAATTTGCTTCGGCAATGGCTGCTGTATCCAGCATGCCTAAAGAAGCCGCCACTATATACCCGGCAACAAAACCAAATAAAATGGGTGTGAGTTTAAAAAAGCCTTTGACAAAGATACTGACAATAACCATAGTTAAAGCCACAACCATGGCCACTAACCATCTTTGTCCTAAAGTTCCCGTTGCGGCTTCCACAATATTGGCATTAATCACTGACGGGGCCAGTGTGAGACCAATAACTATAATCATGGAACCGGTAACAACAGGTGGAAAGAGCTTATTTATTCTTTCTAAGCCTACCAGTTTCACAATGATGGCAAAAAGCACGTAGATTAAGCCGGCCACAGTGATTCCGCCCACTGCGTATTCCAACCCGTATTCTGCCCCAATCATGCTAATGACACCAATAAAGGCAAAGCTACTACCCAAAAAAACAGGAACTTTGCCTTTGGTGAAAAAGTGAAAAATTAATGTACCTATTCCCGCTGTAAATAAAGCAACAGAAACATTTAAACCGGTTATGAGCGGTACGATAATAGTTGCCCCACTCATGGCCACTAAATGCTGCAAACCTAACACAACATTTTTCCACGAAAGCTTTGTATCCCTCATACTCTACTCCTTTAACTCAGTAATTATAATGCTCCTGCCAACCTGGCAAAAAAAAATAGCTATCCTTATTGTGTAATTTTCTTCGTAAAAAAACACCCCTTTCGACAAGTTTCTTCAAACTTATATAAACCTAAAACCTAAATATTCGCTATTTTTTTGTTTTATCCTGTTACTTTGTGAAAAAAAATGCAAAAAAAATGACAAGGCTTAAATCACCTTGTCACAAATTTAACAAGCGTTTACGAAACCCATCCTTGGCAAATCTTAACGCCTTCGGCAGCGTTGGTTGTGAAGGCGTCGGCACCAATTTGCTCACAAGCCTCTTTAGTAACAGGGTTTCCACCAATAATGACTTTCACACTATCCCGGACACCGGCTTCCTTCAACGCATCAACAGTATCTTTCATAGATTCAAGCGCAAGTGTCAAAACGCCGCTCATGCCCACAATATCAGGTTTAACCTCTTTAACTTTTTCCACAAAAGCACTGGGAGGCTGGTCAATGCCGATATCATGAACGACAAATCCGGCTGCTTCTGCCATGCTTCTGAAGATATTTTTGCCGATATCGTGCAGGTCACCGTGAACAGTACCTAAAACAATGGTACCCACACTGCTGGATTCTACATTACCTAAAGCAGGTTTTAAAATCTCGATAGCATTAGTTAGCAGTTCGCCGGCAAAAATTAAATCACCCACAAAATATTCTCCCTGTTCAAACAGATCACCGACAATAGTCATTCCGGCTTGGCAGGCAGCTACAACTTCTTGCGCTTGTTCATTTGAAGGATTGGTGGCCATAAATGCTTTCAGCTGTTCATACACCTTGTCCTCATCTAATTCACCGACAGCTTCTGTTAATGCTTTTAAATCTAACATTACTTTCCTCCTTTTCAATTAATTCTGTCAACAGGTAACCCCCCGGTACGGCGGACCGGTAAACTGTTGAAAAACTAATTTCCCCATAAATATCTGCACTGCTGCAATTTAGCGGCAGTCTTATGGGCAAAATCGATAGTAAACTATGGATAAATTCCCAGGTGCCCAAAACTATATATTACAATTCGCTACAAAGATGAAGAATCCTTCAGCAAAGATATTTTTTAATGCAAAGATTTTCTATTGTCTAACTTTTTCTGCACTTTTTTTCGCGAAAAATTTCCCCTGTTTCTTTGTGGCCCAATGTTTTTTGCAAGTGGAGCTAAACATGATTATGTGTTTACAAAGAATTGCATTTTCAGTATGATTTAACCAAGGAAGGGGATTGTCCATGCATGTTTTGCGCATTCTGCCCGCATTTATTAAGAAGCTTTTACCTCTACAACAACATAACCAACAAGCTTCAGTACTTCCCCGCTTGCTCACCGCTGAAGTACAAGAAATAAGCGGAAAAACTGTCATTATCAAGTGGCAGCACAAATTAATCCATGCTGTCCTGGAAACACAAGTAAAAAAGGGAGAAAAACTGCTTTTACAACTTACCGCGGAAAAAGACGGCTTAAAATATTATAAAGTTTTGGCCCGCTACAATGAAGACGTGGATCCCAACACTAGCTGGTACACACTAGTGCTGCCGGAACAGGAAATAAATCAGGAAATGCGCCCGCCCTTCATTGCCGTAAAAAAACACAAAAAAGCAGATAATACTCCCTTTTGGCTTGATATAGTTTTGCCAACTCAAAGTATGGGTATTGTGGGTGTGCGTATTTATGCGTTCCAAAAACCTTATCCCTGCAGTTTTTTAGTTGAAAATCAAGAATACGGCAAATTACTTACTGATTCTGTCTCTGCCTGGTTGACTGCCGCCGGGTTAGAACTCCCTATTGAATTTAAACCTTTCGTTTTGATCCGGCGCCATGAATATTTCCCCCATTCCCTGCTAGACCGGAAAGCTTAAAAGGAGCATGAAAATGAAAAAGAAGAAAAAACTCACAGCTGTTGCTTTAAAATATGATCAAGCCACCACGCCTGTCCCCACCATTACCGCCAGCGGCAGAGGCAGGCTGGCAGAGAAAATTGTGGAACTGGCTAAAAAGAAGCAAATCCCCATCCAACAAAACCCACCACTGGCGGAAAGTCTCGCCCAACTACCCGTAGGCGAAGAAATCCCTCCCGATTTATATGAAGCGGTGGCACAAATTTTATTTTATATTATGTATACAGATCAATTGCTCTCGGAAACGCAACAATAAGAAGTTCTAAAAGCAAAAAAGCCATAAGGTTGATAAGACCTTATGGCTGTTAATTTTCTCATGGTGGGCGATAGTGGGCTCGAACCACTGACTTCCTGCTTGTAAGGCAGGCGCTCTCCCAGCTGAGCTAATCGCCCTGGTGACCCCTGCGGGACTCGAACCCGCGTTACCGCCGTGAAAGGGCGGTGTCTTAACCGCTTGACCAAGGGGCCGTATTAGTGATGTTGGTGGGCCCACTAGGATTCGAACCTAGAACCTACCGGTTATGAGCCGGCAGCTCTAACCGTTGAGCTATGGGCCCTTGGCTCCCCGAGTAGGATTCGAACCTACAACCTACCGGTTAACAGCCGGTTGCTCTACCGTTGAGCTATCGAGGAAAGCTTCTATGCAAGTCATGCACTGCTTATTATAGCGCAAATCAGTATCATTCGTCAAGCCCTAATTCACAGGTGTTTTTTGGATCTTACTCCAGATAGTCCTTCAGGCGCTTACTGCGCATAGGATGGCGCAGTTTGCGCAAAGCCTTGGCTTCAATTTGACGAATACGCTCCCGTGTTACGCCAAAAACTTGCCCTACTTCTTCTAAAGTCCGAGACCGGCCGTCATCGAGACCGAAACGGAGTTTTAAAACTTTTTTCTCACGCGGAGTAAGCGTCTCCAAGACATCATCAAGCTGTTCTTTCAGCAACTCAAACGCCGCCGCTTCGGCCGGTGCCTGTACGTCCTGATCCTCAATAAAATCTCCCAAATGAGAATCATCTTCCTCCCCGATAGGTGTCTCCAAGGAAACAGGTTCCTGGGCAATTTTCAGAATTTCACGCACTTTTTCTTCAGAAATATTCATAACTTCGGCTATTTCTTCCGGCGTAGGTTCTCTGCCCAGTTCCTGTACCAATTGCCGCGAAACACGAATCAGTTTATTGATAGTTTCCACCATATGGACAGGAATGCGAATAGTTCTGGCCTGATCTGCAATGGCACGAGTAATGGCTTGGCGAATCCACCATGTGGCATAGGTACTGAATTTAAAACCTTTACGGTAATCAAATTTTTCCACTGCTTTAATCAAGCCTAAATTGCCTTCCTGGATCAAATCGAGGAAAAGCATACCGCGGCCTACATATTTTTTGGCAATACTGACCACAAGCCGCAAATTGGCTTCGGCTAAAGCGCGCTTGGCATCTTCATCGCCTTGTTCCATCCGTATGGCAAGCTCAATCTCCTCTTCGGGAGTTAAAAGCGGGATTTTACCAATTTCTTTTAAATACATACGAACCGGGTCATTAACATTGACGCCCTCAAGGGAAGACAAATCATCCAGGTCTTCCACATTTTCTACATCATCTTTGAGCTCGTCAACATCTTCAAGTACCTGCTCGTCTTTGCCGGCGTCTTCATCGATTACGTCAATACCAAGGCGGGAGAGGTGATCATAAAACTCATCAATCTCGTCCGGAGATAAATCCATATTCTGAAGCAGTTCTATAATTTCTTTATAAGTGATATAACCTTTCTTTTTCCCTTGCTTAACCAGCTGTTCACGAATCTTTTTCAGTTTTTTATCTTTTTCCATCTTATCCAACACCTTTCCCTCCTTCCCTGGCTTGATTTATTTCTTCTTCCATTTTACGCAAAGCTAGCCATTCCTTTGACAACTTAGCAATTTCCCCTTTCGCAGTACCGGCATCCAATTTAGATATTTGTTCCTCAATTTCTTTTCGTCTTTTGGCAATGCGGGCGCATTTAACATACCTGATACAATCATCCAGCGCTTTACGGGCGCTTTTCTCATCAAGTTCTTCATGGACAAATAAACGGCTGGTAAGGAGACGATATTTTTCTGCAGGCAGTACATCATAGAGCATGGCCGGAGTTAATTCCGCACCGGCTGCCGCTGCAGTTTTAAGTGGTGTTTTGAATTCTTGCGGAATATCTTCTGCCTGCAGCTGTTCTTTAGTATCGGCAATAAACTGTGGATATTGCGCCCAAAGCGCAAGGATTTGCAGCAAAGCTTTTTGCAATGTACTTACTTGGGGAACTGTATTTATCTTCCGTAGAGGCCGAGTCTGCGGAGAGGATCTTTTTGCTTTCTCCAACTCCTGACGAATTACCTCAGCCGGTAGGTTTAATAATTTCGCCGTTTTTTGCAAATAATCCTCTTGCTCCATGGCATTATCTATGGAATTTAATATTTCAATAATTCTACGATAAAGTAAAAGGCGTTCTTTATCGTTTTCCGGGTTATAAATTTCTGTTAATCGTAACAGCTGATAATCAGTTAAAAGCAGGGCATGATTGATAATTTTACTTTGAAAAGTTTCCGCCCCATAACGACCAAGATAATCATCAGGATCGAGACCTTGTGGTAAACGGCCAACTTTGACCAAACATCCGGCATGGCGCAAGATCTCTAAACCACGCCAAGTTGCTGCCTGACCGGCGGCATCGGCATCATAAACGATAATCACTTCTTCCGCCTGATTGCGCAGGATTCTGGCCTGTGTTTCCGTTAAGGAAGTCCCCAGAGTTGCCACGGCATGATTAATACCGGCCTGATGGGCGGCGATCACATCCATGTAACCTTCAAAAATGATGACAGAGTTTTGTTGGCGCACGGCTTGACGGGCCAGATGTAAAGCATATAAAGTTTTGCTTTTATTAAAAAGGGGTGTTTCCGGAGAATTTAAATATTTCGGTTGACCGTCGCCCAAGGTACGACCGCCAAAAGCAATCACCTGACCGCTTTGATCGTGAATGGGAAAAATGATGCGGTTGCGAAAGCGGTCATAAGTTCTACCGGAGCTTTCACCAAGCAACCCGACAGTTAGCAATTCTTTTTCCGTAAAACCTTTTTTTATCAGCAAATTTTTCACTGCATGCCAGCTGTCCGGCGCATAGCCAAGCCCAAATTGCTTGATGATTTCCGGCTTAAGCCCACGGCGGTACAGGTACTCTAATGCTTTCCGCCCCGCCGGTTGCTGCAGCTGGTATTGGTAATAGTCATGAGCAAGCTCCATAATTTTATACAACCGTTCCCTGGCCCGCAGTTTTTTGCGCTCCCAGGGTGTATCCTGCTGTCTGGGCAGCGGCACACCCGCCCTCCTGGCCAGCTCCAGCACGACTTCGGTAAAGGTTAAACCTTCAATTTTCATGAGAAAAGTATAGACATTACCGCCTTCACCGCAACCAAAACAGTGAAAAATCTGTTTTTCCTGGGAAACACTGAAAGAAGGAGTTTTTTCATTATGAAATGGACAAAGACCAAAATAGTTGCGGCCGGATCTTTTCAATTGCACATATTGCGAAACCACCTCGACAATGTCGAAGCGAGCACGTACTTCATCAATAAATTCAGCGGGAAGCCTTCCCATCATCCTTATCACCCTGCGCTTTGCAGCCATGACACGGGTTTGGACCTTTTTAGCTTAAGTAGAACCGCTAGAGCTTATCTATTCGCCATTATTGGACAAAATCCTGCAAAATTCTATTTACAGCTCTTAATCACTGAAAAGACCTCATCCCTGAAAGAGAGACGAGGTCACATTGTCATAGCCGCATGTTTAGCCTCTCTCCAACCCGTTCCTGGAACCTATTCCTCCTTTGCCGGATGCATTCAGCGTCCAATAAACTGTACCCATTTATTTCTACATTGCTTGGTTGATTCCTTCTTTAAAGCTAAAGTTTATCCCGACCCGTTTGCTTAAAATATTATATACCATTTAATGCATATTATACGATTAAGCAAAGATTTGCTCATTTAAATGGAATTTTTCGCGGCCTGGGGCAACAGGTTGGCGCTACATAGCATTAATTCGCCTTTTAATATACAAATCCTCCAAAAAGTAAACACAAAATGCTTTACCTTTCTTTACCAAAAAGCTTGCTTTTTTACCTTAAACAAACCTCAACGGATAAAAACATAACAAAAAAGCTAACACCTTTCGGTCTTAGCTTTAACTTTCTGCAGGGTAAAATAAAAGGTTGAACCCTGTCCTAAAACACTCTTAAGCCCCACAGTACCCCCGTGGGCTTCCACTATTTGCTTGACTATGGGCAGTCCCAATCCGGTACCGCCTAAATTACGCGTTCTGGCTTTATCTACTTTATGAAAACGCTGCCAGACCAAATGCTGCTCTGCTTCAGGAATCCCGGGACCTGTATCCGTCACGGAAATACACACTTGTTTGCCTATATCTTTAGCAGATAATGTAATTTGTCCACCGCTTGGAGTAAAAGCAATGGCATTGCTCAACAAATTGACCAGTACCTGCTCGATGCGATCATAATTGCCTAGTACAAGGGGCAAATTATCCGGCACCTGCATTTGCAAAACAAGAGATTGCTGCTGCAGTTGCGGTTGCAATTTATCAGCAACTTGCGTCAAAAGTGGTGGCAGCTTTATCGGTTCCAATTGCCAGGTTAGCTTTCCTGTTTCCAGGTAAGACAAGTCCAGCAAATCATTGACTAAACGGTTAAGCCGCACAGTTTCCGCCAAAATTATCTGCAGGTAGCGATTCCGGCTTTTTTCATCGGTAACGACACCATCCAAAATAGCCTCCACAAATCCCTGAATTGAAGTCATAGGTGTACGCAGTTCATGGGAAACATTGGCGACAAAATCGCGACGCATTTGTTCCATTTGATGCAATTCCGTCACATCCTGCAGGATACCGACAGCTCCCCAAATCTGCCGCCGGCGACGTAAAGGCGAAACTTGCACCGAAAGAATCCTATCGCCGGTAGTAGCAAACTCCTCCGTCAAAGCTTTACCTTGGCCAATGACCGCCAAAAACAAATTCTCTATTTCTTTATCTACAGGCAAATTAGTCAGTTTTTCTCCCGTTAATTCCTTTTTTTGCAAGTGCAAAAGTTTCTGCGCCTGTGCATTGGCCAATAAAATCCGGCCTTTTTTATCTATGGCGATGACACCTTCATGCATACAAAGCATAATATTTTCCAGTTTAGCTTTTTCCTGCGAAAGTGCTTCGATGGTCTGCCGTAATTTTAATGCCATATGGTTAAAAGTCTGGGCTAACTGACCGACTTCATCCCTTGAAGTAACTTTCACCTGTTGCCGGTAATTACCTTTCGCCACTTCCAGTGCTGCCAGGTTCATTTGTTGCAACGGCAGCGAAATTGTTTTTGACAGGTATAAACCGGCAAGCATGGCTAAAGCCGAAGCCAGCATGGCAGCATAAATAATGAGCCGCTGCACCTGGGACAAAGTTTGCGCAATTCCCCTCAGCGGCGCATTTAAAAATACGGCGCCGGCCACCTCATGCGGTAAAACAATGGGTACTGCCACACTCACCAGCTGCTCGCCAGTTTGTGCATGGTAATTGCGTTTAGCCACAGCTTCTCCCAAAAGTAATTGTTCCAGCTCTTCCGCAGAAAAAGGCAGACTCATTTCTTCGAATCCGGGAACAGTGGCCAAAACCAAGACAGTTTTATCCACCGCCTGAATGCGCGCATCTAAAAACTGATCCAGAATGGCAAGTAAATCATTTGTCACGCGTGGATCTTGCAAGCCCAAAAGCTGTGCCGACAAAATATCGGCAATTTCCTGGCCTTTTACCATCAGCTCACGCTGGCGCAGATGGTAAAAATAATTTTGCAAAAGTTGTGTCAAAAAAATGCCTACCACAAATAAGGTAAGTAAAATAATCAGCAAGTATGTAATTAAAAGTTTAGTAAAAATATTGATCCTCATGATGACGAACTTACCTCTAATTTATAACCTACACCCCAGACAGTTTTAAGCAACTGCTTTTGCTGTTTGCGCTCAACTTTTTCCCGGAGTCGTTTAATGTGCGTATCTACTGTCCTTAAATCACCGTAATAATCATATCCCCACACGGCTGCCAGTAACTGTTCCCGGGTAAAAACTTTACCTGGGTTTTTCGCCAAAAACCAAAGCAGATCAAATTCTTTAGGCGTCAGTGAAACTTCCTGTCCTGCCACCACCACTTCCCGGGAAGAACGGTTAATGGTAAGGTGGGGCAATTGAATCACTTCTTCCGACGGCAGATGCTCCTCCATAGTAGTGCGCCGTAAAATTGCTTTTACCCGCGCCACCAATTCGCGGGGCGAAAAAGGTTTTGTGATATAATCGTCGGCACCTAGCTCCAGTCCCAAAACTTTATCAAATTCTTCACCTTTTGCCGTCAGCATAATAATAGGTACATCCATAAACTTTCTGAGCTGTCGGCAGACATCCCACCCGTTTACTTTTGGCAACATTATATCAAGAATAATCAAGAGCGGGTTAAGCATTTTTGCTTTCTGCACAGCTTCTTCACCGTCAAAGGCCACCTCCGTGGTAAAGCCTTCCTGCTCCAAATATAAACGGACTAGTTCGCAAATATGTTCTTCATCATCAACAATTAAAATTAAACCTTCAGCCAAGGCGTTCACCCACTCATTTGCTTCATTTGAGCCCATTATACATGATCAGTGTATCTTTCTCAATTTTTAACTAACAAGTTGTTTTTTCAGAGAAAATACTTTATTGCTACTGGATTCTTACCTATCTTTTCGTATAAGATATACATATGTAAAACTGCATCAGGAGGCTGGTCACATGAAAAAAATTATCTCACTCTTTTTTGCTGTTTTCTTCCTTCTCTTACCCCTCTCGGCTGCCGCCCAGCATTTTGCATCTTCTGCTGAAGTTGCTGCACTCATGGAGGTTTCCACCGGACAATTTCTCTACCTAAAAAATGCGGACGAACCCCGTCCTCCTGCCAGTACCACAAAAATTATGACGCTGCTCCTGGCTTTTGAAGCAATAGAACGCGGCGGCATTAACTGGGATGATACAATCATGGTGTCGGAACGTGCCTATCAAAAAGAAGGTTCCTCCATGTTTTTGGAAATAAATACGGAAGTCACTGTGGAAGAACTCATCAGTGGAATTTCTATTGTCTCCGCCAATGACGGTTGTGTCGCTTTAGCCGAGTTAATTGCCGGCAGCGAAGAAGCTTTTGTTGCCCTTATGAATAAGCGGGCACAGGAATTAGGGATGACAAACACGCATTTTGCCAATTCCACAGGTCTTCCTGCTGATAATCATTATATGAGTGCCCGGGATATTGCCATTGTAGCCCGTGAGCTTATTTTAAATCATCCTAAAATTCTTGAGTTTGAATCGCAACGCGAATTTACATACAACAATATTACACAATATAATCGCAATCCTTTACTGGGACGCTATCCCGGCGCTGACGGTCTGAAAACCGGCTGGACGCCTGAATCCGGCTATAGTTTAGCCGGTACCGCCGAGCAAAACGGCATGCGCTTGATTTCTGTAGTTTTAAATACAGAAAGCGATCAAGCCCGTCTTGTGGCCAGCCAGGAACTGCTCAATTACGGTTTTCGCAATTTTACATTTCATACCGTGGCCAAAGCAGGAGAAGTTTTAGGTGAAATTCCTGTTAAAGACGGGAAAAAACAAACCGTCAGTTTAACAATCCAAGAAGATTTTCAACCTTTAGTTCCCAAAGATCGCACAGCAGATCTTGACCTTAAAGTGGCGGAACAAAAAGAACTGACAGCCCCTGTGGAAAAAGGAACGGCAGCGGCGACGCTGCTTGTGCAACTGGACGGCGAAACACTTGCCTCCCGGGAATTAGTAACCACGGAAACAGTAAACCGTGCCAATATTTTTGTACGCCTGTTCCGTAGCTTGCTAGCTTTCATCCGCGGCTTGTTTAGCGGCAATTCCGCTTAAAATAAACCGGAGGTGATAAGTTTGGCCATTGACATGCTAAAAGATTTTTTAGACAGTGACGGTGCTTTATGTATTGGGGATACGGAAGAAATTATCCGCAATGTCTCTGCCAGAATTAAGGAATGGCGTGCCGGCGGCAACCCCATTATTTACATTATGGACCGGCACCTGCCCCAGGATGCAGAGTTTAAAATGTTTCCCCCCATTGCCTGGCGGGAGAACCGGGCGGCGAAGTGGTGGCTGAACTGGCCCCGCAAGAAGGTGATTTAAAAATTTATAAACGCCGTTACAGTGCTTTTTTCGGTACCGATTTGGACCTGACTCTCAGAGAACTAGGCGTTACCGAAGTGGAGTTGGTGGGTGTTTGTACACAAATTTGTGTCCTTTACACTGCTGCCGATGCACGCATGCTTAATTACGACGTCACGGTAAGAAGAAACTGTGTAGCCTCCTTTGACCCCCAAGCCCATGAATTTGCCCTTAAAGAAATGGAAAAGACACTGGGAGTAAAAGTAATCTAGCTTAAGTTGCTTTTTAAACGCCTCCGTTGCTTCATCGCAGCAGAGGCGTTTTGTCTCGGATTATTTTCTTTCCTAATCCACGGCAGCTTTCCTTACCAGGGAAACAAATTTTTTGATTTTTTCTGGATCTTTACGACCCCGTGTTTCTACGCCGCTGCTGACATCAATACAGTACGGGCGGCAGGCGTTAATGGCCTGCATGACATTTCCGGCATTTATCCCTCCGGCGAGAAAATACGGTTTTTCTATTGCCGGCAGTAACGACCAGTCAAAGGTTTTTCCCGTACCGCCGTAAGTATTTTGCCGGTAAGTATCAAACAAAAAATAATCGCAAGGCAATCCCAGCGCCTTTTTGACGGATTCTTTGTCTTTTACCCTTACGGCTTTAATGATTTTTTGTCCTACATGTTTTTTCAGATACTTGATATACTCTTCATCTTCGTCTCCGTGCAATTGCACCAAGTCAATGACATTGGCAGCGCAGAGTTTAATAATCTTCTCCATCTTTTCATTGACAAACACGCCAACTGCTTTGATGGCAGGATGTAAGTAAGTTTTCAGCTCTTGCGCCTTTTGGGCATCAATTTGCCTTAAACTTTCGGCAAACACAAAGCCAATATAATTAGGAAGAACTTTATTTACAGCCAAGATATCCTGTATACTTTTTAAACCGCAAATTTTGATTTTTGTCATTTCCCCCGCCCCAGAGTATTACTTGCCCTTTAAGTAAGCCAGCATGGCAGCCTTATCCGGACTTTTCATCAGCGCTTCTCCGATTAAAACCGCATCTACTCCCGCCTGCTCCAGCAATTCCACTTCCTGGCGCGCCTTGATGCCGCTTTCTGCCACATAAACAACCTCTTCCGGCACCAGCTCCCTAAAAGCAAGACAGCGGCCAACATCAACGTTAAAGGTTTTTAAATCCCGGTTGTTTACCCCGATCACCCTGGCACCGGCCGCAAGGGCAGCGGCAATTTCCTCTTCTGTATGTGCCTCCACCAGTGCCGAAAGCCCTAATGTATCACAAAGCTGCAAAAACTTTTTCAGCACCTCCGCTTCCAGGATGGCACAAATTAAAAGTACCGCGTCCGCACCAAGCAGTTTCGCCTCATAAAGCTGGTATTCATCAATAATAAAATCTTTGCGCAAAACTGGAATACTGACTGACTCACTTATCTCCGTAAGATAACGATTGTTGCCCAGGAAATATTCCGGTTCCGTCAGCACGGAGATGGCATGGGCACCGGCCTTTTCATATTGGGCAGCGATTTCCAGGTAGGGAAAATCAGGAGAAATAATGCCTTTGGACGGAGAGGCTTTTTTAACTTCACAGATAAAAGAGATACCTGCTTGTTTTAACACTTTTTCCCAAATAAAAGCTTCTCGCCTGTTTTTTCTTTTTTCATGGGCAGATACTTGTCTAAGTAAATTGTCCAGGGGGACTTCCCTTTTGGCTGCCGCTACACGTTTTCTGGTGGATTCTACTAAAACATCCAGCACGTTTTCCCCGCCTTTACTTAATGTACCTGGTGGGAGAGTTTGATAAATTTGTTTAGCTGGTCCAGAGCTTTGCCGCTGTCAATCATCTCCGCCGCCAGCTGTACACATTCCCTTAAAGTCAGGTTGTCATAAAAAAGATAAAGACAAACTGCGGAATTGAGCAACACAATATCTCTTTTGGGTCCTTTTTCGCCCTTTAAAATGCTTCTGGCAATTTTGGCATTCTCTTCAGGTCCGCTACCTTTTAAATCTTCATGTTGACAATAAGTAAAACCAAACTGGCGTGGATCTAAAAAGAAGCAGTTGATTCTGCCATGATTCACTTCACAGACGGTGGAAGCTGTCGTTAAGGAAATTTCATCTAAGCCGTCATGGCCATGGACCACCATGGCTTTTTTCACCCCTAAATTGGCAAGCACCCGGGCTAAAGGCTCTACTAAATTTTCATCATAAACCCCTAAAAGCTGTATCTTGGCGGCGGCGGGACTGGCCAGGGGACCAAGGATGTTGAAAATTGTCCGCACGCCCAGTTCTTTTCTGACCGGCGCAGCATACTTCATGGAAGGATGGTAATGGGCGGCAAACATAAAGCAGATGCCTATTTCCTGCAAAATCTTTTCACTTTTTTCTACCGGGAGATCTATTTTTACCCCCAGAGCTTCTAAGACATCTGCACTGCCGCATTTACTGGAAACACTCCTGTTACCGTGTTTGGCTACCGGGATACCTGCCGCTGAAACCACAAAAGCAGAAACTGTGGAGATATTAAATGTATTGGCCTGATCCCCGCCTGTACCCACAATATCTAAAACATCACCGTCATATTTTAGTTTCAAACAGCTTTCCCGCATCACCTGGGCACAAGCAGTAATTTCCTCGATAGTTTCCCCTTTCATCCTCATGGCAGTGATAAAGGAGGCAATTTGTGCCTGTGTGGCTTCCCCATTAATAATTTGCGTCATGACGTTCTTCGTCAATCCATAAGGCAGATTTTCTCCGTTTAAGAGTTTTTGTATGGCTTCCTTAATCATCTTCTCCACCACCTATCTGCAAGAAGTTGTTGATTATAACCTGCCCCTGTGGCGTCAAAATGGACTCGGGATGGAATTGCAACCCATAAAGCTCATAATCTTTATGCTTAATTCCCATCACTTCCCTTTCCTCATCTTCAGCAATGATTAGCAATTTTTCCGGCAAAGTTTTTCGCAGGATACTGCGGGAATCGTATCTGGCCCCCTGAATCACCGGGGGCAAACCTTGAAAAATGCGATTCCCGTTAGCGATATGAATACTGCCTGCTTTACCGTGGAGCAAGCGTTTTGCCGGTACTAAGGACGCGCCAAAAACTTTGGCGATAACCTGGCAACCAAGATTAATCCCTAGAATGGGGACAAATTTGTGCATGAGCCTGACAAGATCCTCACAAATGCCGGGCCGCCCCGGTCCCGGGGAGAGAATTAAGTGGGAAGGATGCAAATCTTTTACTTCTTCAGCCGTGACTTCATCATTACGCACAACCCGTACTGAAGGCTTAAAAGCTCCTGCCACCTGCGCCAGGTTATAGGAAAAACTATCGTAATTGTCTATGATTAAAATCATCATTGATCCACCTCACCGGCATTCATGATTGCTTCCATAACGGCTCTGGCTTTATTGGCCGACTCTTCATATTCTTGCTCCGCCTTACTGTCTGCCACAATTCCACCCCCGGCTTGCACATAAACTTTCTTGCCTTTTTTTACGGCCATTCTAATGGCAATACAGATATCCATATTGCCGGTAAAATCTAGATAGCCAATGGCTCCGCCGTAAATTCCCCTTGGTTCCTTTTCCAATTCCTCAATGATTTGACAGGCCCGAATTTTCGGCGACCCGGATAAAGTGCCCGCCGGCAAAAAAGCTTTGACGGCATCCAATGCATCTAAATCGTCCCTGATGCTGCCTTCCACTTCCGAGGTAAGATGCATAACCTTTGCATAGCGCTGAATATTTTTATAGCTGGTAAGACGCACACTGCCGTACTTGGCAATTTTACTTAAATCGTTTCGGGCCAAGTCCACCAGCATATCATGTTCCGCCAGTTCCTTTACATCGCTTAACAATTCCCGCTCCAACGCTTTATCTTCCTCTTCATTTTTGCCCCGGGGCCTTGAGCCGGCGATGGGATAGGTGGTAAGTACACCGTCTTGCAGCCTGATCAATGTCTCCGGGGAAGTACTTATCACCTGCAAATCATCATTTTGCCAAAATACCATATAGGGGGAAGGATTTAGAGTCCTTAAAACGCGATATGCATTTAAAAGACTGTCAGTGTACTCTGCCTCAAAACGCCTGGAGATTACAACCTGAAAAACTTGGCCGCCTTTGATGTAGTCTTTAGCTTTTTCCACCAGCTCACAGTACTCTTCCTTGGAAATATTACACAAAAAATTAGGCCGGCAGGAGCCGGCGGCTTGCGGAGGGGAAAATTCCTCCCTGAGCATGCGGCTCATTTCTGCTATGGTTTCCAGGGCTTTTGCATAATTTTTTTCCAGGTTATCAGTTTGCAGGTTTACCACAATCAATATTTTTTGTTTCAGGTGGTCATAAACAATAACTTTGTCAAAAAGCATGAAATCAAAATCAGGAAAGTCACTGCTTTTTAGTTTTAAAACCGGTTCGCTATAACCAATCATGCTATAGGCAAAGTACCCCACCAAGCCTCCAGTAAAGGGCGGCATTCCCGCCAGTTTAGGTGCTTTATATTTTGCCATGTATGCCCGCAGTTCAGCAAAAGGATCGGAGGAATAGATTATACTTTTTCCCTGCTTTTCCTCAATAGTTATTTTTTTGTCTTTACATACAATGCGCACCACAGGATCAAAACCTAAAAAAGAATACCGGGCCCATTTTTCACCCCCCTCAATACTTTCAAAAAGATAGAATCTCTTGCTTTTGCGGGCAATTTTCAATAACAGCCCAATGGGAGTAATAATATCGGCGTATATTTCCCGACAAAGGGGAATGATATTATACTTTTTTGCCAACTGCCGGATTTCATTGTAACCGGGCTTGATCACGGTCCCACCCCTTTTGCAGAAAAATTTTTCCTACTTTATCCTTGAACCGGTAAACTGCCCTTTTTGCTTTAACCGCATAAGAAAAAAAAGCTTTTGTCCCGGAAAATAGGGACAAAAGCTTAAGCTTCTGCGGTACCACCCTCATTGGTGCATAGCTACACCCGCTCACTTTTGCATACCATCATATGCATCCCCCTGATAACGGGCAGGCTCCCCGTAAGCGCCTACTCTCGACAGATTTCGGGCTTCCCTCGCAAGTCCATTCAGAATAACTCTGCAACCGCATTTCCACCCCCAGCGGCTCTCTATCTGCAGGCGGTTATTCCTACTACTCTTGCTCTTCGGTTTAAACACTTTAAACAATTAAGGTGTTAATAATTTGAAGCTGATTTTAGCATAAATATATGCCCTTTGTCAAACAAATTTTACAAAAAGATAGTGTCAAGACACTTTAGGTTTTATTGAACCCCACATCATTTACACGAAACAACGTTCATTTAACTTTCTCAAAGCTGATCTAGTAAGGTTGCTGCCGCCTTTGAAAAGCGGCACATTG
>JAAYMK010000150.1 GCA_012521405.1 Bacillota bacterium | reverse complement strand
TAAAACATAAACAAATACCCGATCAAACAATAAAAACCGGCTACAATGTACAAATATTGTATACCTATTTGCAAAATTTCCCTTTCATGGACACTAATAAAAATACTCAGTAAAGGTTTAGCAAACAAGATAATTAATACCGAAGCAGCGACGCCATAAATTGTAATAATTTTTACTGCTGCACGAATTCCTTCTTGAATGCGACCCCGTTCCTTTGCGCCAAAATTTTGCGCAATAAAGATTGAAAAAGCATTACCTAATTCTTGCTCAGGCAAATAAGCAAAACTTTCAATTTTCACCACAGCAGCAAAGGCAGCCATCACTGCTACGCCGAAGCTATTGACCAATCCTTGTATCATCAGAATGCCAAAATTCATCACAGATTGTTGCATACTTGTAAGGATTGAATGATTACCAATCATTTTAACTATGTTCAGGTCAAATTTAAAATGTTTCCGTTTCAGGCGCATAATCGGAACCTTTTTCAAGCAATAAACAGCCAAAGCTACGGCAGAAACGCCTTGGGCAATAATAGTGGCATAGGCGGCGCCACCGACTCCCATTTTCCAGGGAACAATAAAAACAATGTCCAGCACGATATTAATTATGGTAGACATGGCAAGAAAAATCAGAGGGACTACCGAGTTGCCCAAACTGCGCAAAAGTGCAGCAAAATAATTATAAGCTGAAGTAAAGGTAATACCATAAAAGATTATCTGTAAATAAAGCTTCGTTTCTCCCCATATTTCTAGGGGTATTCTTAGAAACATTAAAATTTCATTAATAAAAAAAAGGGCAAAAAAATTAATCACCACTGAAAGCGCTCCAACTAAACAGAAAGAAACAAAGAAACTATTTTTTAATTTATCAATTTCTTTTGCCCCGTAAAAAATAGAAAATACAGTGCCGCTACCCATACAAAAACCTAAAATTATGGAATTCAATAAAACCATTACGGCAAATGAACTGCCCACGGCCGCTAGGGCATGAGGCCCAATAAATCTACCGACAATAATTGTATCTGTAACATTATATAATTGCTGAATTAAATTCCCCGCGATCATGGGAAGCGCTAATCTTAATAATGCCTTGGTTTCATTTCCTACTGTCAAATCATAAGCTCTAGCCATTGTACCTGCCTTTTAAGTTGATATAATCAAGCTTCACCTATCCAGTAGGTAGGATCTTACGGTATTATACCACATACTTTTATTACATTCCTAATAAGTCTTCGCTAGCCGTCTGCATTAACAATTTATTCTTTATTGCCATAAATCAATTGGTTCATCTGTTTTAAGCCATCATTTAAAGGGGACGAAATCTTTCGTCCCCTTTCCCTTAATCTTCATTTCCGGACAAATTAGCCGGCGCAAGGCCGTAATCGGCCGCGCCTGACAATCCAAAACCATCTTTTTATGATAGCACCATTCTCTATGAGAAGATTCACAGATATTTTTTCATTTTCCCCAACATGCTATCTCTAATAATAAGCTTGATGTTGTTATTAATGTCCTTCCTAGCATGGTAAAGGCAGGAAACCTGCCGGGATAAAGCAAATCTATCGTCAGTTCCTTCCCGGTATAGTTAAAATGAATACATATTATTTATGTTATTTATGATAAAGCCATTTATCTGGCAGATAGAATAATTTTAATGCATAAAAATCCTGGATCCTTTTACAGAGAATTAACTGTTGATATTCCCAGGGTAAGAGAACGTTCTGCTCTAAGGTATGCCACTTTAAATCAGGAATTGTTGGAGGAATTTGAGAAGCTAAACCATAATAGTGATATCATTAGAATCGCCAATGGAAAGGAAGAACGTCATGTATAATTGTGCCAATTGTGGTTTACAAGGCTGTACAAGAGGGGTCCTGGAGGAATCTTTGCCTGACTGTCCAAATAAAAACGAGGAAGTACAAGCAAAAGCAAAAGCTTTGTACCAAGAAGAAGAGAATAAAAAAATAGCTTATAATGCTGCCCTTGTTGAAGCCCAAGGCTACGGGATTAAAACTAGAATCGAAGAAACCATGGATTTTGCCCAAAAATGTGGTTACAAAAAAATAGGTTTAATCTTTTGCAAAGGCTTATCTAAAGAAGCAAAAATAGTCCATAATATTTTCACCTATCATGATTTTACAGTTATTTCCGTCATTTGCAAAAACGGAGGCACTGCAAAAAGTTTTCTGGATATAAGCGAAGAAGACACTATTTCCGGAAAATGTGATGAAGTTATGTGCAATCCTATCGGACAAGCATTACTAATGAATGAACAGCAAACCGATTTTAATGTTATCATGGGTTTATGTGTGGGGCATGATACGTTAGTCATGAAATATTTAGAGGCACCTATGACCACCCTCGCCGTTAAAGATCGAGTTACCGGCCACAACCCACTGGCCCCCATTTATCTTTCCGAAAGCTATTATAAAAAACTTTATCCCAAAGCAAAATTTAAAAAATAAAATTTGCCAATCTAGAGTCACTGAAAACACCCTTTTGCTCCTGAGGTGTTTTTTTACAGAGGATAGTTTTACGGTGCTAACAGTGACTCTTTCTTTTTACTGATAATTTTCTACTATTATTAACACATTATGACCTCTTTGGGGAATCTATTGAACTTATCTGAAAAAAGCTATAGAATTTAAAATAAAAAATTTCAAAAAAGGGGGATTTTTATGGCGATCGCCTGGACTCCTGACTTGTCGGTCGGTGTTGAACATATTGATGAACAGCATAAAACATGGTTTGAAAAGGCTGACGAACTTTTTGAAGCCGGCAAAGAACGGAGAGCAAAAGAATATATCAATACCATGATTGAATTCTTAGAAGAATACACAAAACAACACTTTAAAGATGAAGAAACTTATATGGAAGAAATCGGCTATCCTGGTCTTGAAGCGCAAAAAAGAGCACATGCAAGCTTTGTCAGTGACCTTGCTAAACTAAAAAAAGATTATAATGAGTCGGGCGGCAATATCTTGGTTATTATAAATGCCAATAAAATGGTTATAGACTGGCTTACCAATCACATTAGAGTAATGGACAAAAAAATCGGCGATTATGTAAAAACATTAAAAGAAAAGGATAATTAAGAACTTGACATTAAGATCTTATCCCCAAGAAAAAAGTAGGAGTTAAGCACCAAAGGCTAAACTCCTACTTTTGTCATTTATAAAGCATCAACAGTGTAACCATTCTAAAATTCTATAGTAT
>JAAYMK010000149.1 GCA_012521405.1 Bacillota bacterium | reverse complement strand
TTGCCTGACCATCAATTCCGTGCTCCGGACCGAACAAAGCAACAAGATTGATCTCCGGGTGGGCAGCAAAGATATCGATAATACTCTTTCCTTCACCGTTTACCCCGGTTTGGTTAGTAACTAAACCGACTCTTTTACCCTTCACCAAATCTAAATGACGTTCCAAAAACACCTCATTGCCTAGCCGTACCCGGGCAGCGGCAGAAACTTTTGCCGGCAAGATTATGCTTACGCAAAGTAATGCCGCCACAAAAATTACCATTGCTTTTTGCATACATGTGCCCTCCCTTGCTGCAGCTGCATTTGCTTTCTTTAGACGCCAAAGGACAATTTTTGTTCGCTCTAAAACTTAATTTAAACAACAGGCAATGTTTCCAAGTTTCATTGAAAGGTTTTATTGTAATTCCATGCTTATGCTGCATTATCCTTCCACAACCTATTGCCATTTTATGACAGAGGATATTATAGGCACCTCTATCTGCGTAAACATTCTGAGAACGCAAAAAGACTTGCTTGCTGCAAGCCTTTTTTACCCGTTCGCATGTTCAAGCAGTTCTGCCTGTGCCGGATTACAACAATGACATACCGGCAATTTTACAGAGAAAGTTGTACCCCAAGATCCGGTATTAATAGAAATTTGCCCACCATGCCGGCGCACAATGGAAAAACTAATGGGTATTCCTAAACCGGTACCGTTTTCCTTTGTAGTCAGAAAAGGTGTCCCCAAGTGATCTAGGACATGCTTGTCAATACCCGGCCCATTATCGGTGATATCCATCACCACTTGATCATGCTCGCAATATGTTTTTAAAATCACCTGATTTGCCACATCTAAACCGTTTTGTACCAGGTTTAAAATAACCTGTTTAATTTCTTTTTCATTGATAAAAACTTCCGGTAAATCAGAAAGCTGAAAAATAACATTTTTATTCTGCCGTAACGCTGTTGCCTCAATTAAAGGAGCCAATTTGCGCACTACAGAAGTAAGGTTACTTTTTACTCTCGGCTTCACTTCTTTTTTCGAAAGAACTAAAAATTCTGAAATTATGGTGTTAGCCCGTTCCAGCTCGGAAAGCATAATCTCAAAATACTCTTTATCCTGCTGATATTCCGGTTTCTTGCTTAAAAGCTGTAAAAAACCATGCACTGTTGTCATGGGGTTGCGAATTTCATGGCCCAAGCCTCCTGCCATCTGCCCCACCAGGTTTAAACGTTCCAACCAGGCAATTTCCGCTTCCATGCGATATTGTTCAGTACGATCAACAATTGTACACAGTAAACAATTTTCTTGATTAAGCTTAATTAGTTCAGCATATAACAAACAATAACGATGCTCACCAGTTTTTGTCAATAGTTTCAACTTTCTACCGGTAACATGTTGCGGATTTTGGCATAATTTCCTCAGAAACTTTTCTGTTTTTTCCCCACCGGCAAAGGCGACAAATTGCTTGCCTACCACTTCTGCCCGTTCATATCCCAATGTTTTCAGCCAGGCACCATTGGCGGCAATAATTTTATTTTTATCAATACTTATAATTATTTTCATCACCGGATCGGCTTCAAAGATCTTGCGAAAACGATCCTGCGACTCCCTTAATTTCAACTCGGCCGTTTTTTTATCAGTAATATCGCGATAAAAAATCATTAAGCCTTCCGTAAAGGGATAAATAGAAACACTAAACCATTTGCGGCAAAACTGGGAATAAAAGGAGAAATTCATTGCTTTTTTCTTCTCCATGGCTAAAGTGTAGTACCTGGCCAGCCGTTTTTCCTCCACATGGGGCATAACAGTCCAGAAACTTTTCCCTACTACTGTTTCAGGATTGCTGAAATGAGTCAGGCGCATAGCTTGCTGATTAATATAAGCGCATATCCACTTTCTATCTACCGTAAGAAATGGATCGGTAAAACTTTCAATAATATGCCTCAAATAAGTTTCCGTCATGACAGCCTGGCGTTTTGCCAAGACATGCTCCGTAACTTCATAAAGGGCAAAAAACAAAGCTATAACTTCTTGCTTTTCATTTAAAAGGGGAATCAGCATCCAATCCCAGTAGGTTTCTTTGTGTTTTTGGGTTGCGAGATGATTAAAGAGTTGAGCTTTAGCATAATACGGCAGTTTAGTTTTGACTACCTTTTGAAATATTTTTTAGCTTTTTGTATCCAGAGCAAAGCTAAAACAAAGGCAGTCGCCAGATAAACATAGAGCACAACTATGCCGTAGGGAAAAACTGTTAGCGCGGTGGGTAGGTTAAGGAGAAAATGT
>JAAYMK010000148.1 GCA_012521405.1 Bacillota bacterium | reverse complement strand
TCTCTTGTTCAAAGCATACAATATCATGGTGATGAGGGAAAAATTAAGTGGGAAATTGCCCCCAATGTGGAGATCACCGGAAATCTTGATGGCAACTCTCTCTTTATGGAAATCGAACTTGAAGATGAGAATAATACAAGTTTTAATGCTAGCATTTTCGCAGTTTTAGAAAAACTAGCTGTCGGCTTATATAAAAATGACCAGGAGACAATTAACCAGGCCCTTGGCGATCTTTCCCGGTGTATTGACCATATTTTAGATAAACGTTCCGCTTTGGGCGCCATTAGTAAAGGTTTGGAGATCACGAAAAATAAAACCACTTTAGAGGAACTTAATTTGACAAAGCTTCGCTCCCATCTAGAAGATATTGATTTTGCCGAAACATTTATGTATTTTTCCACCATGGAAACTCTTTATTATGCTTCTTTATCCGCCGGCGCCCGCATTATGGTGCCGAGTCTCATTGATTTTCTCAGATAACTGCCTGAGAGTAAGGTGATTATCATGACAGCAAAAATAACGCTACAAATGGATCCTCCGCTTTTAGGTTTTGAAGAAATTAATACTTATATTTTAACCCCGGTGGAAGATAATCCTTATTTTTTCTGGTTAGAGGCCGAAGACGGCCCTAAATTTTTATTAACCAAGCCGGAATACTTTTTTCCCGATTATTTGCAGCAGGTAAAAAGCTTTTGTATGTCGAATAGAGCAAAAAAGGAGGAACATGCTGCGGAAGAGGAACCTGACGTGTATGTCATTATTACCTTGGCCGATAAGATGGAAGAGATTACAGCCAATTTATTGGCTCCGCTCTTTGTCTACCGGCAAAAACGCCAGGCAGCCCAAATCGTGCTTTACGATTCGGATTTTACTACGCGTCACCTTCTTTTCCCTCCCGCTGAACACCGCAGTTGCGGCTAGGAGGATCCTGTATGCTCATTCTGGTGCGGAAAGCCGGCCAAAATTTAGTTATCAATGATAACATTATCGTCAAAATCCTGGAAGTAAAAAAAGACCAAGTCAAAATAGGTATTGTAGCACCCAAAGAAATCTCCGTACACAGACAAGAAGTTTTTGAAATGATAAAAGAGGCCAATCGGAATGCAGCAGTGAAAAAAGCCAAATTACCAAAAATTCAAATACCACGACAAAAGTAAAAACAGCAAACCTGGCGGTTGCTGTTTTTTTATTGCCAACTTTTATGATAGTAATTTGTTTTACCCGCTAAACGATTTTTTTGTAGCAGTATCTCCACTTTTGCTGCTTCCAGGGGCGGGCTATAGTAATAACCTTGGCCGTACAGGCAGCCATTATCTAAAAGAAACTTAACCGTTTCTTCATTTTCAATTCCTTCCGCCACCACTTGGATATTAAACTTTCTCCCAATTTCGATAATGGTTTTCACTAAGGCGGCAGTTTTTTCATCTTGAAAAACTTCCTGGATAAAACCTTTATCAATTTTAATAACATCAATAGGCAGCTTACTTAATTTATTTAACGAAGAATAACCAATACCAAAATCATTTTTCCGACGTCTCCAGATCAAAGGTATCGGCTATCATTACTATTTTGGCAAAAAAACTAATTTCCTTTGCGGTAAGTCCGTAAGGATAGCCGCTGCCGTCCAGTCCTTCATGGTGCTGCAGCGC
>JAAYMK010000147.1 GCA_012521405.1 Bacillota bacterium | reverse complement strand
TACCATTTTCTAGCATCTTTATCTCCCATTGTTTCATGAGTTAATTCACGTTCAGAACCGGTTTTATTCCGTAACCACTGATTTGTGGCTTGGCGGCGTCTTTGCTGCAAGGCCAGCATCTTGGGACGATAAATTTGCGCCCACCAGGGCGACCGTACTAAAATTTTTGCCATATCGCCGACGGAGCCGTGCACAAGGGGTGATAGATAAGGAACCCCGAAGGATTGCAGACCGGCCAGATGAATGAGAATGAGAATGAGCCCGAAAATAACGCCGTACAAACCCATTACTGCTCCCAAAATAATCAGGGGGAAGCGCAGGAGACGCAAAGCAATGGTAGCATTAAAGGCGGGAATGGCAAAATTGGAAATGGCGGTGGCAGCCACAATGATGACCATGGCCGGCGAGACCAAACCTGCCCGGATAGCGGCATCGCCAATGACTAAACCGCCCACAATACTGACGGCCTGACCTACGGTTTTAGGCAGTCTCACACCGGCTTCCCGCAAAACTTCAAAGGTGGTTTCCATTAATAAAGCCTCCAACACGGCCGGGAAAGGAATGCCCTCCCTGGCGGCGGCAATACTTAAAAGCAGCTGTGTCGGCAGCATTTCCTGATGAAAAGTTACCACAGCCACATATGTGGCCGGCAAAAACAGAGCAATATTGAGCACAAACAGCCGCAAAATACGCAAAGCAAAAGCTATATAGGGGCGTTCGTAGTAATCTTCCGAAGCCGCCAGGAACTGGAAAAAAGTGGTGGGGACAATGAGGGCAAAGGGCGTGTTATCGGTCATAATCAGAATTCTACCCTCAAGAACGGCGGCGGCAGCCTTATCCACTCTTTCCGTATGCTCAATTTGCGGAAAAATCGATAAAGGTGCATCTTCAATTAATTCTTCAATGTAGCCGGATTCCAAAATCCCATCAATATCGATGGCGGCAATACGCCGGCGTACTTCTTCCAAAGTGTGGGGATTAACAATATCTTTAATGTAAGCCAAATTTATGCTTGTACCGGTCCTGCGGCCTGCTTTCATGGTTTCAAAACGTAAATTTTCATGCTGGATGCGTCGCCGGAGCAGGGAAGTATTGATACGCAAAGTTTCCGTAAAACCTTCCCGGGGACCACGTACAGCCGCTTCTGTTTCCGGTTCTCCCACAGCCCGTTTTTCCCAGCTCCTGGTGCCAAAAATCAGCACGCGCTCATATCCGTCAATAAAAAGTGCCGTATCCCCGGCTAAAACCATTTTTATAGCCTGGGTAAGATTGGGGGCCGTGGACACTTCGGCAAAACTGACAATGTGCTTTTGAATCAAAGCAAAAGCGTTTTCCTGATTTAATTTTTCTGCATAGTCGTTGACAATGGTGGAGGAAAGCAGCGGCTGAATAATATTGTCGCTGACCGCTTTTTTATCGACTAGGCCGTCAATAAATAAGACTGCCAGCTTTACTTTATCTTGACTGCTGCATATTTCCCGGATGATGATGTCGCTGCTTTCACCCAGGCGCGCTTTAATGAGCTCTAAACGCTTTTCCAGCACAGGATCATCTTGATTGTCCGGCTTTTTTGCCGCCGCGCGGTTGTTCAATTGCGGCGGTCCCGGTTTTATTTTCTTGGAGATGAGACTGCGCAAAAAAGAAAAAACATTCATCGGCAAAATCCTCTTTTGCAAAATGAAAATTTTGGTATTGTTTTGTGGTTAAAGCTAAAGCTAGTTAAAATATCTGCCAAAAGGAGCGAATTTATACGTAAAAACGCCTCTTAAGTGGTGGAAGTGAACAAGCGGGAAGGAATTGCCTAAATCCGGCAAGAATATTAACAAGAAGGGGGTGCTGTTTTGAGAAGATTCCTTGGTGCGGCAATTATACTGGTTATACTTATTTTGCTTGTTATCATGGCGGGGATTTATCTGGACTGGCTCTGGTTTGGCAGTTTAGGTTTTGCCGGAGTCTTTCTTACCAGATTCCTTTCCGCATGGATTATTAGAATCTTAACCTGGCTGATTTTTGCCCTGTTTTTATTTTTAAATTTAAATTACACGCAAAAAGCCATTATGGAGATGCCAAATCTTGTTTTGCGCCAGCTTTTAATGAATTCCGCCTTTGGTAATCTTTTAACACCTAAACGTTTACAGCGGTTATTTTTAGGAGTGGCAATTGTGATATCTTGGCTGGCCACCAGTGCATATAAACATGAATGGCTAACAATACGTCTCTTTTTGGCCGGTGATAATACCGGCATTAGCGAACCGGTTTTTGGACGCGATGTAGCTTTTTATCTTTTTGCACTTCCTTTCTGGCAACTTATATACCGTTATTTATTTTTACTTTTAGTTGCTACCATCCTCATTTGTGGCGCAGTTTATTTGCTTATTCAGCCCCCGCAGCAATTGGGCCTGCGTACGCTTTTTGTGCGCCGCGGCACCACACATCTTTCTGTTTTGCTGGCGGCAGCCTTTTTAGTACGTGCCTTTGGTTATCGCCTGCAAATGTACGGTTTGCTGCATTCGCCCCGGGGAGCAGTTTACGGACCTACTTACACCGACCTGCATGCTTATTTACCGGGTTATTGGATTTTATTGATTTTAGCCGTGCTGGCAGCGGTGGCGTTACTAATTAACCTTAAATTTAAAGTCACCCGTTTACTTTTTGGCAGTATTGCCGTCATGGTGGTGGCTGCTTTTATTCTGCATGGTATTGTTCCGGCTGCAGTGCAGAAATTTATTGTGGAGCCCAATGAATATGCCCGGGAAGAGCTTTATTTGCAGCAAAATATAGCATTTACCCGGCAAGCTTTTGGACTTGATCGCATTGAGGAGCGTAAATTTTCCCTGGCGGAAACCTTAAGCTATGAGGAATTGGTAGCTGATAGAGAGACTATTGACAATATCCGCTTATGGGACTGGCGGCCCATTAGACAAACATATAATCAGCTGCAAGGGTTGCGCCGGTACTACAATTTTTACGATGTGGACACTGATCGTTATATGATTAAAGGGGAAAAACGCCAGGTGATGGTGGCGGCCCGGGAGCTTGTACCCCAGCAATTAACTGCGCCTACCTGGGTCAATACACGCCTGGTCTATACGCACGGTTACGGGGCGGTGGTAAGCCCGGTCAATGAAGTCACCAGTCAAGGGCTGCCGTACCTGGCTTTACGGGATTTTCCTGTGCAAGGGGAAAAAGATTTGCAAATTGACGTGCCGCAAATTTACTATGGTGAGTTGACAGACACTTATATTTTTACCAATACGAAAACGGACGAATTCGATTATCCCATGGGGGATACCAACGCTTTTACCCGCTATGAAGGCAGCGGCGGGATTGAACTCAAAAATTTTCTGCGGCGCTCCTTACTGGCTTTGTCTTTTGGTGATTACCGGATTCTGATTTCCGGAGAGCTAACACCGGAAAGCCGCATTCATTTCCGGCGCAATATTCTGGAAAGGGTGCGGGAGCTGTTTCCGTACTTGGAATATGACGAGGATCCTTATTTAGTCATTGCCGACGGCCGCCTCTTTTGGCTTATTGATGCTTACACCATATCCAATCGTTATCCCTACGCCCAGCCGTACGGGGGGATTAATTACATCCGTAATGCGGTGAAAGTTACCGTTGATGCTTATAACGGCCATGTACATTTTTATGTCTTTGAACCGCACGATCCTTTAATTAAAGCATACAACAGCATCTTCCCCCATGTATTTTTACCGGCGGAAGAAATGCCTGCTTCCTTGCGTGCGCATATACGTTATCCGGAACGTTTATTTGAAATCCAAGCGGAAGTCTATGCCACCTATCATATGCAGGACGGGAAAGTCTTCTATAATAAAGAAGATTTGTGGCAAACACCCAAAGAAAATTACGGGGACGAAATGATTCCCATGGAACCATATTATACGCTGCTGCGGCTGCCTGAAGAAGAAAAGGCTGAATTTATTTTAATGCGTCCCTACACACTCCATAGCCGGGATAATATGGTGGCCTGGCTGGCGGCACGTTCCGATGGCGACAATTATGGTGAATTAATTGTTTACGAATTTCCCAAGGGGCAGTTATTATACGGCCCCTCACAAATTGAAGCCAGAATTGATCAGGATTCTGAGATTTCGCAGCAACTTTCCTTATGGAGCCAGCGCGGGTCCAGTGTAATTCGGGGGAAT
>JAAYMK010000146.1 GCA_012521405.1 Bacillota bacterium | reverse complement strand
TGGGCCACCAACAATACTTCTTTTACATGATTATACTCTACCCGTTGGGCACCTGCAGCCCATAAAGCCCGGCGGATAAGGCGCCCTTGCATGGCCGGCGGCTGTTCCCTTAATTTGGGCAGGGACAAGCACACCCTTTTCCCCGTACTTTCCAGCAATACAGACGCATAAGCCTGTTCAGTAAGTTCCGTCAACAGGGCGCTGTCTGCAGCTAGGATTTCCGCCGTCCGCGCCATCGTCCGGCGAATTGACGGTCCAAATTTTTGCTCCAAAAAAGGAAGCAGCTGCAAACGTATGCGGTTGCGCAAATAAACGGGCTGCAGATTTGTCAAATCCTGGGCAGTCTGCAACCCTTTATCCCGGCAAAAATGTTCAATTTCCCGGCGGCTTACCCTGTATAAAGGACGTATGATTGCCAAACCTTCACCTAAAGTGCGCCGCACAGGTATTCCTTTTAAGCCGTCAAGCCCGCTGCCGGCAAGCAGGCGCAAAAGAAGGGTTTCAATGCAATCATCCTGGTGGTGTCCTGTGGCAATACAGTGGGCACCCACCCGCCGGGCCACATGCTGCAGGGCCCGGTAACGGCCGTGACGGGCGGCGGCTTCCAGGGAAACTTTTAACCGTGTTTGGATTGCGGCCACATTAATTTTGCACACAGTGATAGGTAACCCAAGCATGGCCGCATGTTTTTTGACAAGTACTGCTTCCGCTGCGGCTTGAGGGCGTAGTTGATGATTAACATGCACAACATGCAGCCTTACATCCAGCTGCGATGACAGTTCATGCAATAAATACAGTAAAGCCATGGAGTCCGGTCCGCCGGAAACAGCCACGGCAACTTTCTGCCCCGGCTGCAGTAAACCATATTCCCTAATGGTCTGCAGCACTTTTTCCTTCATGATACCACCCTGCTTTATGAGCAGTTGTAATGTTCAAAACTATACCATATTTTATCCGCAAAAGTCCATCTTTTGCAAGCAAGTAACTGTCTCAAAACAAAAAAAGGAAGCAAGAAATGCTTGTTTGCTTCCTTAAAATTTTTTGCGATATATATGTGTAAGCAGGAAAGTTAATCTTACTAAATTGAAAGTTAAACCGTCATATAATCTCTGATTTTATGTTTCAAGCGCTTGGCACGGCAGACAAGCACGGTCAAATCATCCCGCAAATTTGTACTGCCATACAGCCGGCATGCTTCCCTTAAAATTTCATCGGCCAAGACTTGCGGATGGGTATAAGATTGCCGCACCAGGTACTGTTTAAGCCAGTCAGGCCGTTGTGGCGCCACTTCAAAAATACCGTCTGTAACCATGACAATGATGCTGTCATCCTCCAGCGGGAGACTAATGGACTTAAGCTCCACTTCTTGCAGTATGCCCACCGGTGGTGAAGAACTTTCTACTTCCTTAACCCGGTTTTTTGTCCGCAAGAAACTTGGTGCCGCGCCGGTTTTTAAAAACTGTACTTCCCCTTTTTCTGTATCCACCAGCAAAATATCCAATGTGGTAAAAGTTTCCTCAGGGGTACGTAGTTGTAAAATAGTGTTCACTGTCCGCACCACCACATCGTTGCGAAAACCTGCCAAAAGCAGCTGTTCTACCAGCTGTACAGCCGTCTGACTTTCTTGCTGGGCACGGCTGCCATAACCCATACCGTCGCTGAGAATAAAAGCCTGCCGGCCGTCACGCAATTCCAAAAAACTATAGTAATCGCCGCAAACTTCCTGATTTCCCTTTGCCAGCTGTGCAATCCCCAGCTCCACGTGAAAATATTGGTTTTTGATTTTGTACTCTGTTTCTATCCCCGCACGCACATCTTGAGCTAAATCCACCATAATTTCCGCCAACCCCGCCAACTGTGTGGTTACAACTTGTTTACTTTCCTGTAAACGTCTATGCCAAACTTGTCCGCTCTTTTCCAACTCGTAAAGGAAAGAAATTGTGGTCAGCAAAAGTTCTTTTTTTCGGCAAATTTTCTGTAGAAAATCGGGAAGCAGGATTTCATGAGTCCTTAAACCGCTTTCCAGACTTGCCAGCACCTTTAATATCGCTTTATAAGTTTTGGGCAACTCCTTTTCCCAACAGCGGTGCCGTAAAGAACATTTGCTACAGACACGCTCTACAATGCCATCTACAATTTTTGTGGCAGACAACTTGCTTTCTGTTTCCCTAGTGGCAACTTGCAAAAAGGCATTGGCTAACTGCCGGAAAACCAGACCATAATCATGTATTCTTTCCGCCGTAATGGCCTTGACTTTTTCACTTTCATCTTCAGCTTCCCAAATTAAAGCAGGCAACCAGGCAGTCATGCGCCGGGGAAGACGCGGTACCAGGAAAAAAATCACCGAGGCAACAACTGCGCATATTGTTTGCAGCAGCATGAAATCCCAACCGCCAAGATAGAGGTATAAAGCCGTTGTTGCCAGCAAAAAGGCACTTATGGCGGCGGCTCTGCCAAAATGCCTGCATAAACCGGCAAAAAAGCCGGCAAAAGTAAGGACACTACTCCACAAAAAATCTGTGCTCTGCACTCCTGCTAAAAATCCCAGTAAAGCACCGGCAGCTGCACCCAACCCGGGACCGCAATAAAAAGCAGTCCATAAAACAATGAGCTTGGCGATAACATCTGCCACTAAAGCTAAACTTGATTGTTCCTGCATGAGCGCCAATAATAGTAAGCCGGAAAATACAATCCAGGAGATAATAACCTCCATATGTTTGCCCGGGGAGAGATTAAGCGGTGCATACTGATATACCCTAAGGATTATTGCTGCCCCCATCATGGCCAGAATTACTTCCATCCCCGCCAGGACCACATCATAAGGATGCAGGTAAGGTAGATTTTGCGGCAGCAAACTAAAAACAGACGCTATACCTACAGCAAGGAAAAGCGGTAGGCGCAAATGCCGCAACTGTGTTCTCAACACGGCAAATACGGCCATGCCGAAAAATAACCCCAAGGCATAAAGACTATCCCCAGTCGATACTGCCGCCAACAAAAGTGCAATACCATAAAGCATAAATCTGCGTGTTTGGTCGCGGGCCGCCACGGCCCAGGTTACCAGGCCAAACGGCGCCAATTCACCTATTAAACGAAAGCGTGTCAAAAGTATAATCGCCACCACAGAGCCCAAGGTTTCCCACGACCATAATTCACGCGGCCAAGCAATGGCCGGCAGCTTCCATGATTTTGGCAACGTTTTTGCTTCGGCACGGCTTGTCCTAATATACGGTTCAACTACCATTGAGCGTTGCTGCATACAGATCCCCTCTTTTCCTACTTTCTTCAAATTATACCTGTTTTTGTCCCAGGAATTTGTCATAGTGGGGCGCCGGGGGCGAAAAAATTTTCGACAAAAATTAATCTTTGCAGCTGAGATAAATTAGTGCGGCATACTGGCGGTCCAAGGCCACTTTCGTATAACCAATCTCAATGACAGTATCCGGAAACCGGCGTAGCAGCCTTACGGAAACACCGGGGATAATGCCGAGACTTCTCAATTTTCTAAGGATGGTGCGATCATGTGTGGCCAGTTCAACAATTTTCCCTTTTTGCCCATTACGCATTTGCCGCAAAGCAATGATCCCCATGCTTTCCCCCTCCTAAATAACCGCTAAGGCAAATAACAAACGCAACAAAAACCCAGCCATAATAGCCACCAGCAATGCGCAACCGGCAATAATCATCGCAAAAAATAGGCCCCGCTCCCGCATCATGATGCCTAATTGAGCCAGGCAGGGGAGAAATAAAGTTAACACAACTGCCGCTATTAAAAGCTGCCCTCCGTCAAGAAAACCTTGTTGATATAAATCCCAAAGCCCGGCGGCACCGTAATCCCTGCGCAAAAAACCAAAGAGGAAAACAGTTCCCATCTGGCTAGGCAAACCCATCAAAGCCATTAGAGGGGCAAGAAAATTAGAAATTTGTTGCAGCAAACCTGTTTGTTGCAAAAACCATAGTAAAACGCTAATACCAATAAAAACCGGACAGATCTCCCGGAAATACCAGCGCATTCTGGCCCCGGTTTTTTGCAAAATGGCAGACAAAGAAGGCAAGCGCAAAGGTGGAAGTTCCATAAAAAAAGGTGTCCTCGGACCCGGCAAAAGTGAATTTAAGACTTTTCCACTGAGGAAAAAAATACTGCCCACCATAACCAGCCAGAGGAAAAGAAAAACCGGCTCTGCACTTAAAAGCGCTAAAATTAAGCCCAGCTGTGCTGAACACGGAACGGCCACCGCCAACAAAAAAGTAGCAATGAAGCGTTCGCGGGTGCTCTCTAGGGTCCTTGTCACTAAAACAGCCATGGTGCCGCAGCCAAAACCAAGCGTTAAAGGAAGTATGGCACGACCGTTTAGACCTAACGGCCGCATCCAGCTGTTTGCCCAAAAAGCAAGTCGTGGTAGATAGCCACTGTCTTCCAGCCAAGCAAAAACAAAAAAATATGTACTGACAATAGGTAAAATAACACCCAAAGCATACCGCAAACCAAGGGTTATAATGCCAAAATCCCCCACAAGCAAATCAAGAGTTTTAGGCGAGGAAATTAATCTATGTAGCCAGGCGGAAAATACCGGCAACACTATTTCCCCCAGCAAGACGCCTTCCAGCAAATCCACTAAATAACCGGCGCCAAAACGCCCCACAAGCAAATAGAGCCCCACATAAGCAACAACCACCATAAGCAAAAATCCACCTAAAGGCTGCAGCATTAATGCTTCCAAACGGCCCATTTTGCTGTGGCGTGTAGAGGTGCGAAAAATACCGGAAAGCATCATTTCTGCCTGCCGGAAGCGGTACAGTAGCAGCTCATTATCATTTTGCTTTTTTACTTTTGCCAGACAGCCGGCTAGATACTCCTGTACCTCTCTGCTTTCCTTTTGGTGCACAAGTTTTTTAATTTCTTGATCTTCTTCCAAATAAAGCCGGGCAACCATCTGCCGGGAAAAAGGGTATTGGGCCTGCAGAAATGAGGCTGCTTTTGCCACCAGCGGATGTTCGCGGAGAATAAAAAACTGTTGTGATTTATTTGCAGCTAAAAGCTTTATCATTTCCCTTTTTAACGCAGTGACACCGCGACCTTGTGTAAAGGCTGCCGCCACAACCGGGACCCCAATTCTTTCAGCAAGGCGGGTAAAATTAATCCGTACCCCCGCTTTTTCCGCCTCATCCATCATATTTAAAACCAAAATTACCTGAAACCCGGCACTGATTAATTCTAAAGTAAGCGGCAACATGCGCGGTAAATTTTTTGCATCGGTCACATGCACCACCAGATCTGGCGCAAGTTCCCAGAGCAAACGACGCGTGACTGCTTCTTCTTCCGTAATGGGTGAAAAACTGTACATACCCGGCGTATCATAAATTACATAATTTCGTCCCCCCAAATTTACCTGTCCCTTGGTTATTTCCACGGTCGTCCCCGGATAGTTGGCAACAGTGACATAATTACCGGTAAGATGATAGAAAAGTAGACTTTTTCCTACATTGGGGTTGCCAATAAGTGCTATGGAATGCATGGCCAACCTCCTTTCATTTTTATATATGCAAAACAAAAAGCCGTCTTGCAAAAAACTTTCGCATAGACGGCATGTGAGCAGCACACAATAAAAAAAATAAGAAAGGAGAAATGATATGTTTATCGTCGCTTTATTACTTGCCTTTATTGCCGGAGTGGCCATGGCTTTTCAAGGTTCCCTTAACACCGGTTTAGGCAAAATTATCGGCTTATTGGAATCAACTTTTGTCGTACACCTTGTAGGCACAGCCCTCATACTGCTTTTATTATTCGTCTTACGCCTGGGCAAGGGGGATTTGGGCAAAATTACCACTGCCCCTTGGTATTTGTTTCTGGGCGGGATTATTGGCGTCATCATTTACTATGCAGTCATTGCCAGCATGGCACGTGTCGGTGTGGCCAAAGCCACAACCGCCATTATAGTTGGGCAAGTAGGTACGGCTTTACTGTTAGACCATTTCGGTTGTTTTGGCCTGGAGAAAGTCCCCTTTACTTGGCTTAAAGCCGTAGGCGTTATTTTACTTGCCTGCGGCGCCCGGCTTATGCTGATGAAATAGCGGCATATAAACGACCAAGTAACAAATCGCCTTCGCTGGCGATTACTTCTGTCATACCGGCTGCCGCTAAAAGTTCTATCACAACCAGGGCACCGGCCGGTAAGATCAGTGCCCGCTTTTTTTCCAGGGAAAATTGTTTAGCACGTTCTTTAGTAGGGACATGCAGCATCTTTGCCAAAAGATGCTGTATTTTTTGTGCCGCTAAAACATAACCATGAACTTTTTGCGGATCATAAACTTTCAGCTCCAATGCCATGGCAGCTAAACTGGTTACAGTCCCCCCTACGCCTATCATACGTTCCCCGTGGGGAAGCTCTTGAAAACAACTGCGCAACAAACGGCGTACATTTTCAATCTCCACTAAAGTAGGCGGATCGTGTTGAAAATATGTATCCGTTAAATAAAGTGCACCTATGCGCCAGCTTTTTATTTTGATGCCACTTTGCTCCTGCCAAATTAATTCACAGGAGCCGCCACCCAAATCAAACACCAAGCTTTGCTCTGCCAGAGGCAAGCTTTTTGTTACCCCTAAAAAACTATAATACGCTTCTGTCTCCGGAGAAAGTATTTCTACCGGTATGCCGCTTATCCCGGCCAGTTCACGGGCAAAAATTTTGCCGTCACGTGCCTCCCGCATGGCACTGGTACCAAAAATATAGGTCCGGCTTACTTCGTATTGCTTTAAAAGCTGCATAAAAGTTTTCACGGCCTGTAAAGTAGCTTTTTTACCGGCAACAGATAATGTACTATGTTTTTGCAAACCATAGCCCAAACGTGTGATTAATAGTTTCCTATCAATTTCCGCCAACTTCCCCTGTCTAAGTTCGGCAATTAATAAGCGTGCCGTATTGGTACCCAGATCGATGGTTGCTAAACGCATGCTTTCACTCCCTGCCAGAACAAACTTTTTGTTTTCCCGCCTTTACTCCGGTAAAAGTAAGGTTTGCCTGCGGCAGAAAAAGAAAAAGTACCCTTAATCTTAATAAGGATACCTTTTTGCTAAATTATGCTTGGCCTATAAATGTGCTCTATATGGAGACCCTCTGCCGCCACGTTTCGCTTCCGTGTTTCGGCGCAGGTCTTGTAAACGTTCATCACTGTCCTTTAAAAACTTACTTAATTTGTCTTCAAAGGAAAGACGTGAATTTTTGTTGTGGGAGCCACGTTTATCGTCCTCTAGAGCCTGTTTAATGGAAAGACCTATCTTGCCATTACCGTCAATGGAAAGTATTTTAACCTTTACTTTATCTTGTTTTTGCAGATAATCGTTAATATCTTTAACATACGTATTTGCTACTTCAGAAATGTGGACAAGACCGGTTTCTCCACTTTCAAGCTGGACAAAGGCTCCAAAATGTGTGATTCCGGTTACTACTCCCTCCACTATGGCGCCCACCACTAAAGACATACGAAAAAGATTCCCCCTTAATATTTTGTATACCACCATTATAACGGGTTTAGGTCTTTTGTCAAGAAAAACGTCGACAAAGCCCACGATTACGAATAGATTTTGGCTTCTGAGTTACTCTTCCTCTTTGGGAAGGTTGTCCTCATCCTGAAAATAAAACAATAATTCTCCGGGGCGCACCATTCCCAATTCCTTCCTGGCCATTTGTTCTAAATAATCGGGCGCATGAAGCCGTTCAATTTCCTGCCTCATAGCTTCATTGGCGCTCTTAAAGCTGGCTATTTCCTGGTTAAGTTCAGCCAATGTCCTTTGCAGCTGATACATGCGCCAATATTGCCCGGCCAGAAGTATGGTAAAATAAAGAAAAATGGCAATAACCACCAGGGTCGTTAATCTCTTTTTCAGCGGAACCGCCCTGGTTGCCGTAGGCAAATAGGCCAGGTTATTTTTTTTTGGAGTCGGTCTTGGCTGATAAGCTTTCACGGACGCTCTCCCCTTAGCAAAGTACATAATACC
>JAAYMK010000145.1 GCA_012521405.1 Bacillota bacterium | reverse complement strand
TTCCCCGGCCCCAATACCACCATACCGGTCAAGTTGTTTTCAAAGATTGTTTCCCGGGCCAGTGTTTTTATTTCCAGAAAGTCATATTTTAAAATGCCATAACTGGTAATAAGCAGGGAAATAGGCATGATTAAAGCGGAATAATCAATGCTCCGCTCATCGAAAACAACAAGAATTAGCCCTATCCCAATGAGGGGTAGTAAAGACGCAAACAAAAAAACCAGAAAGTGGGATTTGGTATAACCAGCCTTATTCTTCAGATAGCCAATGAGGTAAATAATCACGGTAAGAAACAGGCACAATATGGTATAAGAAATGTTAACATGGTACCAGATGCCCCTTTCCATATACAGGGAGTAATATCCGGAGAACTGCCTTATTTCCCAATCCGTATAGAAAAGATGGTGCCAGTGATTGGTGAGTCGTATAAAAAAGCTGATTACAGGAACAGAAAAAAGTAAAAATGCTGTCCGGATTTCTAGGGAATAGATGATTTTTGTGTACAGGAGTGCCACCGACAGCCAGAGTACGGAAATAAAGGGTAAGCCAAAATATTGAAACTGATTCCAAAATATCATTTCTTGCAGATTACTTGTGTTAATAATCATTAAATAACCAAACAAATAAATACTGATACATAAAACCAAAGCAGAGAATGCCCTACGATAGCTGGTCCTGCCCTTTGAATATAGATAGGCAGCAAAAAACTGAGCTAAGATAACCGCGAGAACCAGGTAAAGACTAAGTAATATTTTCATAAAAACACCTCAGCAGATATTGGCACTCCGAGTAACGTTAATCCTGTTTGCTATTTTCTCAATTTTATCCAAGTGTTACTCAACGTATTTTGTTTTAGAGTCCTTTTCATAATATTGTCTCTAAAAAGTAAAATTCCTGTTGTTTCCTCGTAAGAACTTAATTTTCTTTTAACTTTCTTCCTGCTATCCTCCTTCCTATGTACATGGGCCTTTCCCATAGCCCATTCCCCAATACGAGGGAAGCAGATATATAGCAAATATCTCACCGGCATCGGGTTTGTCATCGTCCCGGTATTTACCAAAGATCAATTGCCGATAATTTTTCCTTTCAGTACAGCAACATAATGGTAGATTTTCCCTTTATTTGCAACAAAATCCTGGACAAAACGTTCTACTCTTTTTGCAACATCTAAGCTCATTAAATACTCATCAGGTATAAAACCTCCACAAAAAGTGCTCAAACTCCCTAGATTAAAAAAACACTTATCTATAAAAGATAAGCGGTCTAACGCCATTATTGCTAGAAACTCCCCTTCCCAAATATTGTAATAAATATAAACCGAGAAAACGAGTTTGTCAACGTTAAAATGGCCTTTTATATTCGTTTTCATCACTACCTCATGCCAGCAAATAATTAATCTGTTCAGCAAAGCTGATGTTGTCCGGATCCCATTTTCTTTCCGGGCAGTTTACTATTTCATAGGGGATTCCCAAACTTTCAACAAATTGCTTAAACTTGTTGTCCAGCCACGGGGGAGTCCATGCACCGGACCTGCATACATGAATTACTGACACTACAACACATTTATCAAAATTATTAAAATCATAGTACCTGATGTTATAAATGCCATTCATAGATGCGAAATATTCCGGCTTTTCCGTTGTATATGGGCTGTAAAAAATATTGGCTTCTTTGATCTGCTTTTCTTTGAGAAGTTTACCAAGCCAGTTAGAACAATTAACTTCAAAGTCAAGAGATGAAAGTCCACCATAACCAAGATCGGCGTGAGCATCAAACAGGTATACCATAGTGCAGTTATTTTCTTTTGCTATTTTATAAGACAAGGCATGAGAATCTGAGACATAAGCTTTTATGTCCTTAACAAACTTAAAGTACTTTTTAATTTTGTTCCAGAATGTGCTGAATTCCGGGGAAAGCCGATATGCTCTTTGCATATCCTCTCCCCGGACTTTCGCTTGTATATACCTTTTATACCACAAATCAATTATGTTCCTGATGTTTTCCAGGTAAGTACCCCATTTGTCTTGAGGATAGATAAAATAGTCCCAATCTATTGACAACAGGCACTTATCCATATTTTAACCTCCTTCATTTTTTTATAGGGTCGTTAAAATATGAGTGCTCTAGTATTTCCTCAAGATTAGGACTACATTTTCCCTGTAAGAGTTTTGCTATTTACGGTAAGTATATATTCATTATACCATTTTTTAGCCATTAAGTCTTCTTTACATTAACACCGGTATTTTCCACATGCACAATAAAAAAATTTTTTCTCTCAGCGTTTCACCTTCCTTGATCGTATTATTAATGAAAGGGGGAAGTAAATTGAAGCGTTCTTTATTGCGTACGAATGAAGAACTATTACAGATCTATCATCGCCACGTAGATACAGTCTATCGTGTCTGTTTCATGTACATGAAAAATCGGCATGATACAGAGGACATGGTACAGAATACCTTTATAAAACTTATGAAAGACAAAACAGTTTTTAAAAGTGAAGAGCACGAGAAAGCATGGCTGATAAGAACAGCTATAAATTTATGCAAGGATCATTTTAAACACTGGTGGTCAAAAACCGTCGGTATAGATAAGGTACCTGTAAAGGCAGTTGAACAGCCTTTTGCCACAAAGGAAAACTTTGAGCTAATTATGTCACTTCCCCCTAAATATAAGACGGTCGTATACTTATACTATTATGAAGGTTATTCTACAGTGGAGATCGCAAAAATGCTGGGCAAGAAAGATTCTACCATTAGAAGCCAGCTTCATACTGCCCGCAAACTTTTGAAAATGGAAATGGAAGGTGAAATAAAGTGAAACGGGAAGATATAAAAAATGTATTTGATCATATAAAGCCGGATCCAGCGGCAAGAGAAAAAATGCTTGCTCATGTGTTAAATCGTGCAAGTAAAAGCAAGGAAAACACCATGTTATTCTTCAATTTTCGCAAAGTAATACCTGCCCTCGCCCTAGTAGCTATCTTTGTAGGGGGAATACTGACCTACAACCTCAAAGACAGTTTTTTGAACCATGGCTTGCTGGGGGACGGCAAACCAGAAGCGGCACAAAATGATATGATTGGCGGGGACAGTATTTCGGGCAGTGAAGATATGCCAGCACCACTTTTAAACCAATTTCAAATTAACGGCAAGCACTATATTCTAATGTCTGATTATGTTGAGGAGTTTGGCTTCCCCGCTACAATTAATGACGAAGACATTGGTGCCAAAATTGCTACCATTGAAAAAAGCCCCGACCAAAGCTTAATTGACTGCGAGGTCTTCAGCTACTTACCGGCAGGCTGTGAAGCAGTAGTCGCTGTAAAAAGAAACAATGAGTATGTATTGTTTAAATTTTTTACCTTTGAAAGCTACATTAACAATCAGGATGAAGACGCCATAGAATACTTGAAGCTTTACGGTATTGAGGGACCTGAGGATATCGCTAAAATCCAGTTTATCGCCCATACGGAAAAAAGCAGGCTTGAGGGGTCAAATAAGGTAACAGCTGAAATTACCGATCAACACCAAATAGCCACTTTCTATAACTTCTATTCGGTCCTGCAAAATTCCAGTGATAAGTATTTTGAGAAACTATTCGGCAATAACGCGACAAGCTCCAGGGAGGTTGAAATTGATGCCGGAAATAATGTTGTCGATCCTTCAATGCCAATACCGCCGGATTACATGGATAGTTCCCAAAATATCTCAACAAGTGCCCAAAGCGGCGATGCCGGAGCTACCATGTTTGATATGGGCGAAACACCCTCAACTGCAGGCTCGGTAGCACCCTCACAAGGCTCTGCCGGCAATGCCCTAGCCGATCCGGTTACCATAAGGATTTACAATCAAAACGGTGTGTACTACGAATCAATGTACTACAGGAACATCGGTTTCATCTCCAGGTATGAAATTACCGCTGAATTCGCAGCTTTCCTCGCAAACTATATCTAACGCTTAATTATTCCCCAACCGGTTATACGAGAAATGCCGTCGGTCGAGATGTTTTGTTTCTTAGCCGGCGGCATTTTTGTTGCAAAAACGTCTTTCACGGCAATCAAAAGGGCCTGTTAGCAGCAGCTCCTTTGCTTTTTCCAGCCTTATTTCCATTAAATACCGGTGGGGTGTCCTCCCGGTATGTTCCTTGAAAATCCTTTTAAAATGATGGGGACTTAAATAGATGGCATCGCAAAATCCTTTATGCTTATATTTGCTTGATAATGATTCTGCATAAATAAAATGGCTTTACTAATATACGGATTGTCCAAACCATGGCATATT
>JAAYMK010000144.1 GCA_012521405.1 Bacillota bacterium | reverse complement strand
TTTATTTAGCGATCGCTTAGTCAAAAGAAAAAAAACAAAATTCAGACATATTCATGATACATTAACTTTTTTTGGTTGTCAATAGAGCAATTTATTCCTATAATTATAATATTAATTTATTTTTAACGTTTAAGTCAAATTATAAAATTCATTATTGAATTTGAATTCAGAATATGAGAAAATCTTAATTAAGCAATCATTTAAATTTTATAGAGGTGTGCCTTGAAACACTTATCTAAAAGGGACTATTTAATTGAAAAATGTTATGAATGCTTTGTAAAAAACGGCATTGAAAATACAACAACGCGTGATTTTTGTGCTGCAGCTAAAGTTAATGCCAATACTCTTTATTATTATTTTGACTCGAAAAGCCAGATTCTTATGGAATGCGTAAATTACGGTTTTCGTAAACTTGAAAGTGAACTTTTTAACGCATTAAACGAATTTGACAAATCTTCCTTTGAAATTTTCCCAAGGCTTGTAAAAATTGGCCTTGACTATGCACCACAGATGCGTTTTTTGTATCAAGCCGTATCAAGTCCCGCTTTTGAAGAGTATAGAGAAGATCAACATAAAAAGGTTAATGCCTTTTATGATAGATTAGGACAGGAACTTGCCAAACGGTTCCAATGTCCATATGACCTAATTAAAAATTATATTTTTGAAATCATGACATTATTATCATATTTCTCACTATGGGGGAGCTCTGACATGGCTGCAATACAATTTAATAAAATCTTCCTTGAATTTAAAAACACTGTGACCAATTACTGGCACTTAAATTCTCCAAATAAATAACTCTTTTTTTCTTTTCAACTTCTTGTTTCTTTGGCAAACGAAACATACGTTATGTTATTTTCAGAGAAAACAAAATTAGCAGGCGCCGCACTGGTAGTTTCAGTGAGGCGCCTTATTTTTACTTAAACATTATTTTTGACATTCTCTCAATTTCCTTACTAACTGTTTCATAAACGCCTTTAAAAACGCTACCGGGTTCGCCCATAGTTGTGTTGGGTATAAAATACAAAGGCCCGCATTCCCGGCAAACTTTTTCCACTTCCTGAGCAATTAATTCAGGAGTCCAGCCTTCAAAATCTACTTTACCATTGTCAATACCGCCCATGAAAGAAATCTGCCCACCATATTTCTTTATGAGTTCAGGAATATTATTTGTACTTAGCACACCTTGCCAAATATCAATACCTATTTCTATCATATGGGGAACAAGGTTGGCTGCATAGGAATCACTATGATGAACAATAAGTTCAACCCCATTTTCCTTATAAAAACCATATAATTTTTTATAGGCTGGCACAAGGAACTCTGCAAACATATCGGGAGAAATAAAAGAAGAAATCTGACTTCCCCAATCATCATGATGGAAAAGTGCATCAGGTTTTACATGCTTAATTAATTGTTTAGCGATTTCAATCTTATGTTCAGTAATATAAGCAATTAATTCATGCATAGCTTCCGGTTCTTCGTAGAAATTAATTAAAGTATCGTCCATCCCCATAAGGTAATGCAGCTGCTCAAAAATACCCGGTGCCCCAAATACGGTTACAAACTGTTCATTGCGATCAATGGCTGCTGCTTGCGATTTTATAAACTCCCACGCTTCATCGGGATATTCAACCGGAGGTGCTTTGACAACATCCTGCCACTTTGTTATATCTTTAACTACTTTATGTTCCTCATCATGTACCGGAAACGGACCCGGCGTGTTCTCAGGGAAAGTAATTGTGACACCCCAAGAGTTTACTACTGTTTCGCCGCGCTTTGGCATCGGATTGGACATGGAGATGGGGTCACCAAAAACTAAGCCAAGAAACTCAAATTGATTAACAAACCTGTCGGGCTTGCCGCCTTTAATGGTCTCCAGCAAATTTTGTTTTTTTGTTAACACACAAAAACCTCCTTAATTTAGTATAGTAATAAACTATGCTTGTGGGACAAGCTTTACAAACTTAGACATATTAAATTATTCTCCATACTCTTGTTAAATCCTATAAAACGCTGGCTAATTTTTGCCTAACAACTTCAACTCACTAAACAATTTGCATGCAAAAATCTCTGTATAATACTAAGAAAATAAATATGCGTAATCCGGGCTAATTGGCCTTAAGCAGCATTAAACAATAGCAAAAGTCCCGGTGATACCTCACCGGGATTTTTTGCAGGTGCTTTTATTGATATTGAAAACTTACATTCACTTGCGCCCGTATTTCCAGCTCGCCAGGACTGACGGGCGTGACGCTTTCAGCGGCTACATCTGTGGCAACACCCACACGCATGGGAGGATACGTAATACTTTGTCCTCCTTCTGTAATGGATACGGGAGACAATTTTGTCATACCGAAATAACCCACCATTCTTTTAGCTTTATCTTCCGCATCTTTCAGTGCAATTTGCAATGCTTGATGATATGCCTGTTTTTCATCGGCCACAGTAAACTGAATCTGTTGAACAATATTGGCTCCCTTGGCTGTTACGGCATCAAGGATTTTGCCGGTGCTATCAATGTCCAGAATTTTCACCTTTACTAGGTTTGTCACTCTATAACCCACAAGCACATTTTTATTGTTTTCCCAGCGGTAATCCGGAGAGACTTGATAAGTTTGCGTCTGCAAATTTTCATCTTTAACCCCCAGGCGCTTCAGTTCGGCAATAATATTGTTCATGGTTGACCGGTTCTTATTTTGCGCCACACTCACATCCTTATCGGTCGTTTCAACTCCTATAGTTATAAAAGCAATTTCAGGTGCTAAACGGACAATTCCTTCTCCCGTAACAGATACTATATTCTTTCCGCCTTCAGGCGTTGTGGAGGTTACATTTGCCGCAATTATCTTGCCATTATATAAAACCATGACTCCCGCTGCAATTAATAAAACTACTAACGCCAAAGAAAAAACCTTCATCTTCCTTGTCATTTTCATACCCCCTATAATATATTTTGTCTGCTGTACATTCAGACGATCTTTCCTGGCAGATGTTCCCATAATTTTGCTCTAAAACATCAGTATGGTGAAAAAATATAAAAAAAGCACCGCTTCCAAATTCTTAGTTAAATTTATCATGAGCAAATCCAAAGATAAAAATTTTAAGGGGCTGCTGCAAATCTAAACGCAAACGTTTACTGCAGCAGCCCTTTTGTTAATAAGCTTTATGGTTTAACGTAAGCCATCTAAAGCATTGCAAAATTTTACTTTCAAGGTTTTACAGGGCAAGTGCAGTCGTAAATAGTATTTCCGCAGGATCCTTTGCCGGGGATGCCTGGACAAGGCCTTGGCGACGGTGGCGCCTGTCTAAAGGTTGTATTACCCATAAGTACTGGGTTTCCGATGGGAATTTCATAATCATGCCCAAAGACAAATTGATTGGGATAACGCGTGAATAATCTGGAATCGCCCCGTTCATAATCCTGGAATGAAAGGTGTCTTAACGGATAAACAGGTGTATCCGCAACAACGTATAAAAAATCGTTTGTTCTACCGTCCGGACCAATTACACGCAGCAGCATATCGTTAACCGTGAACCATTCTCCCCTGGCCAAAATATTATTCCATTGGCCGGGCGTATATACGGAAAAGCGAAACTGCCCGTCAGGGTCAAAATCTTGCCGGTAAGTATGTTCGCCTCCGGCGCCAAAACCCATCCACCACCCATGATCAGGTCCGTCAATTAGCCGCGGATCCTGACCACGGGCTTCTTCAGGGATATTATCCATATCCCAAAGTTGATGGTTGGCTGCCGCCAGTTTAACTCCCGCTTTAATCTCTTCGGTGGGCACCAGATCCGGCACAACAGGTTTTGCGATGGTCCCCTTGCTCAGCGTTGACTCAAGCACTTTATGATACCTGCCGGTGGGCGCCATGAAAGCGTTCCTGCGGTCGTTCATTACCACTACCATTTCAGGTGCCATAAAGATATACGGGATTGTTATTCTTTCTCCCCCATCATTTGGCACCAAAATCAGGCCAATGTTGTTAACAGTATACCATTGGCCAGCTATTGTACCTTCAAATGGATTATGGGGCCGCACTACTATCTCGCCGGTTTCCCAAACTTTAATGGTGGCGCCGCCAAGCCCCATAATGTCACCGTCCCACACATATTCGTCGCCTGTGACCCATCTCGGGTCACGGTATGTGTTGGGTACAGCACGTTCATCAACAACCGGCCGGCGGATTTCTCGCGGTATAACCATTCCCGGCGGCACAGATGTTTGGTCGGCGGAAAGGGCTATGCGAAACCCTAATCCCGGATCAGAGCCCTCAATTGAACGAATTTGCCGGGCTGTTGCATAACGGGTAAAAGATTCCCCCGTAAATGTACCACCGCGGCGTGTCCTTTGTGCATGGACGGGACTGTCTATCCCCACGGGATCCACCCCGCCCACATGGTTTGAACTCCAGGCATTCCACACCCATTCTTCCACATTGCCGGACATATCATAGATACCTAAAATGTTTGGCTTGCGGCTTTTAACCGGCTCCGGACGAAATCCGCCAAAAACCGCCACTTCTTCTTCAATGTCACCGCCGGCAAAAAGGTATTCCTGATGCCCGGCCGCCAGTCCCGGCTTGCCACCTTTGGCGGCAAATTCCCACTCCGCCTCCGTTGGCAAGCGGTATACTTTTCCGGTCAGCACATACAGCCTGCCTAAAAATTCTTGTACCTCGTAAAAGTCTATCATTGTCTTGGGATAATTGGCGAAATTACTGTCGGCGGGCTCCTGCCCCATGACAGCCCGCCAAAGATTTTCTGTCACTTCTGTTTCAGAAATATAAAAACTGCTGACAGAAACATTTTCCACCGGTTCCGTATAAGGCGGCGGCTTGCCTTCCTTGGCTGTCCACCCCAAAGTAAAGGTGCCGCCTTCCACATAGATCATTTTAATTTCTTCGGCAAACAAAACCCCTACACGCTCGACAAAGTCTCCCGGCTTTTTTTTTCCTTCAGCTCCCACCTTCAGCAGCGAGACTATGCAAAGCGCGATGGCAAGCACAATAAATACCGGCAGGATTTTCTTTTTCACAAGTAATACCTCCAAATATCGGCACCAAAAACTTTAGCCACTTCTTTCCAGAACGTGGTCAAATTTGTCTCTCTTTAACCTTATTTGCATACAAAAGTAGCAAAATTTATTTTAAGTATTTCGCCTCCCTTCTTTCCCTTCAGTCATATCCCGGCAACACAACTTCCTTCAGAATATTGCTAATATTTAATCTCTTTTAGGAGAATTTCTCTCGCTCTCATCTTTTACAATACCACAGGTATGCAAGCAATACAATCTCAAACAAACATAAGATAGTGTCAAGACACTTTTTATTGAACCCCACATCATTTACACGAAACAACGTTCATTTAACTTTCTCAAAGCTGATCTAGTAAGGTTGCTGCCGCCTTTGAAAAGCGGCACA
>JAAYMK010000143.1 GCA_012521405.1 Bacillota bacterium | reverse complement strand
GTGATGGCACAGGCAAAACCGTTCAGGATGTCGGCCCCTACATGCATCAATTCCGTATCCTGAATCTTATGGATGGGAAGGGTGACAATACAGTCAGCGTACTTGCCTTTGGACATCAAAAAAACCTCCTTTAATCAGAATAATATTCGTCCTTAAAGTCGCCGAAGCCGCCCCAATTGTTATATTCAGTGATGGTTAAAAACGCTTTATCTTTGGTTGTACCTAAAACTTTCTCAAACACTTTAAAAACGGCAACGGTAAATGCTTTTTTCTGCTGGTAAGTGAAATTTGAATAATAGCGTACATCGGCGAAAACAAAATTTTCCTGCTTCACACCGCCACAATAAATGGTTTTGCCGTCTTCCAGATCAACGATGAGCCCGCGCCCATCTTTGCCCGGGATCACACTGATGGCTTCTCCAAGACCTTCAACTAATTCAGCTTGTTTTTCCTCGGTAAGTTTTTGCGTCACACTTACTCTGATATAGGGCATTAAACCACCTCTTTTTTATATTGGTGATAACTTCTGCTAGTAGCAATAATTTTCTTTCTGACCATATAGTACCATCGCACAGCAAATTAAAACAAGCACATTTAGTCGAAAATATCTATCTTACAAAAAAAGCATCCGGAAATTGCTTCCGGATGCTGATGTTTAATAGTTTTCAATGACGCGCCTGAGAAACATGCCGGCAATATCGGAAATTCTTTCAATGTTTTTCACATAGAAAAAATCTTTGCCGTAAATATACTTTTCGGCATATAATTCTTCCTCCCGTCCGGTATAGACGCCAAACACTAAAATGCCTTCATTGCGGGCCCGGCGTACTTCCCGGGCGGTGTCTTTCAGCGCGGTAATGCCTTTATAAGGCAGTTCGCCGGCAATGAATCTTTGGCTGCTTTTGGAAATTTTAATATCATTGGGCTTGCCGTCACTAATGACAATGAGGATTTTATTTTCTTCTTCCCTTTCCTTTAGACTTTCACAGACTGCCCTGATGGCCAATCCGTCCCGGTTATTGCCGGCGGCAAAATACTCAAAAATATTTTCATTTTCCCTTAGGGAATCATCATAATCCCTGTATCTTCTCAAGATTGTATAATCAAGGAAACTGCTAAAACCAAGGACTCTGTTAGGAATTTTCGCCAGTGTCAAAGCCATACTGAGAATATAAGCCTGGACCGCTACTTTGCCCTGATTGGCCCGCTGGGAGCCGCTGGCATCAATTAAAATATCAACCACATATCTGCCTTTTTCATTTTCCATAATTTTGTTAAAAAGTTTTCTGTTATGGCTTCTGCCCACCCGCCACAACCTGTTGGCCACAATGACACCATGGTCGGCGGGGATAATTGTTTTTTGATTTTCCGCCACCATGGTCTGTAAAATTGTTTGCTTAAGCCTTAGAATATTTCTTTTATAAACGCGCGGTTTCTGGCGATAGTAGGAGAGATTGTTTTCTTTATGCCTGGATACTAGTTTTACCTGAAACATATTTTCACTTTTTGTCCTTAAGACACCGTCAGTAAAATGAACCCGGCAGCCTAAATGGATACCTGTGCAGACCTTTTGCTGCAGCCTGTTTACTTCTTCCGGAGACAGGTAAGATTTGCCGTAGTAATATTCAATCTTATTATAGATTTTTTCCGCTGTTTCCTCGTCCACATAAACTACCTGCGGTGTGGTGCTCGGTGTATCACTTTTAAGTTCACCGAGGGATTCAATTAAAAAGGCGCCGCTGATTTGCTCTATAGACTGTTCTACTTGCGCATCAATTTTATTGTCCTTAAATAATTCTTCAAACAAAAAGTCAGCAAAACTGGAGTCCACTTCCTGCCGCTCAAATTCTTCCACCTTTTTAATTATTTCTTCCTCCATAATACTTTCGGCGGCGAGATCGGAAAAATATTTATTGTAGAGTCTTTCTGTGTGTAAAATAATTTCCCGTGTATCCTTAACTTGCGCACATTCCTTAATCTCCTTTAATAAGCGCAGCGTCAGACTGTCAAAGGCTGCGCTTTTTCCCATTTTATCTAGCACTAGGGCATACCTGACTTTTTCCATGGGGCTGTTGAGATGGATGCGGATAAACCTCTCTAAAATTTGTGTGTATGCTTCATTACGGATTTCTTCCATCCCGGGTCTTTCGGCAAAAAGCTTTTCTTCCACCATTACGTCCGAGCATAATTCAATTAACCCCAGAACGGTTTCCACATCACAACCGCTGCTTTTTTTATAGTTTACGTATTTTTTAATCAGATCCCATTCAATATATTTCTTTCTCGCCCCGGCTTTGGCTGCGTAAAAAAGGGCAATCTCCGGAGAAACGCTCTCGGTGGCAAAACTGTCATCTATATCATCTTCATAGCTGCCC
>JAAYMK010000142.1 GCA_012521405.1 Bacillota bacterium | reverse complement strand
TAGTTTTACATTTACATTTCTTTGTCTGAATTTTCCGGGTCCAAAGACCGCCGGAAATAGAGTGAAATTCCAGCCTGTTGAGAAATAAATCTGCAGTATCCACGCTGCCGGAAACAGTATCGAAGCAAAGATTATTTTTATAATCTGCCGGCAGGTAAAGCTCGAGGTTTAAAGCAAAATCTTGACCCATGTTAAAGTTAAAAAAACGATAGCGTTTTTTCGGCTTTACTTCAACAGTAAGTATATTCTCTTTAACATGGGCAATTTCTTCAGCTAAAGCCCCCTTGTTTACCGTCCCATAAAGATGCACTTTAATCTTTGGATCCTCGTGGACAATAGTTTTCACCGGGGTGCTAATGGTTTTTATCTGTACTTCTTTAATTTCTGTGGCAGCAAAACTAAAGACTTTATCAATCCTTTCCAGTAACAAAACTTATCCTCCTTTCTCTTTGTATCTTTATATGTAAACATTACCATTTTGTTGTTTTAAAAATTATACTAAACAACAAAGAAAATTGCCATCTTTTACCTAAATAAATTTGCTTTATCTCAATTAAAAAAGACAGGCATAATCCTGTCTTTAACAATTCAAATTACATTTAGCGATATTTGCCCGCTGGACAAAATAATTTTTAGTTTGTTTTGGCCATCCCCCCATTTCATGCGGCCCAGGTAGTACACATCGTCATTTGTGGCGGATGCAGATGTTTCCTCCACCTCCCACGCCGCATTACCGCTTAACTGGCTTAAATCTCTCACTTGTGCTTCTACGGCCAAATCTGCCGGAGCAGCTAAAGTTATATCAATTAAACCGTTTCCTTTGATAAACCAGTCCTGCTGCACAGCCTGGCAGTCAAGTTCTAGGTTGAGCTGGGAACCGTTTATCTCTACCTCCGCTTGCGGCGGTACAAGTAAAGTACGGTGGATTTCTCTGATGCCCGGTTTAGTATCTCCCTGCCAAGGGACTGATAAAAATTGCACAAAGAGCGTATCCCCTGCTTGGTATGTAATGGGCTGGCACTGTCGCAATAAAAAATCAATCTCTTCATCACCGACCACATTAACGGTAGCTTGGCCGAAACTGGTAAAGGCTTGAGTACTGTTTTTCCTGACGGTAAAACTCCCCCGGGGTGCAGAAACGACAATTTTTTTCACATTCTCGTCCACTTTTACATTTTGTGCAGGAAGTTCCACCGTCATAATGTTACTGGTTACAGTCCAATAAATACGCTCCATAATACCGGTGGCAGTAATCGCATAAGCTCCTATACTGCCAAGTACCACCACAAAGATTAAAAACATACTGAAGGTATCATACTTTACTTTAGGTTCCGGTTCTTTGGCAGTATAGAGATAAACAAGTATCTCCAACCCCAGAACTGCAAGTATGAGCGGCCACCATTGTAAAAGTGTTTTCAGGATCAAGACTTGGCGAACTTGGCTAGCAAGAATAATTACCCCTAAAGCAATTAACAGAATACCCAGGGAGATTGTCCCTACTCTCCACCTTCGCATTCCTTTACCTCCTCATCATTTCCCCGATCTGTAGCAGGTTGCCCCATAAGCAGCCTGATTCCTCCTGCAATTAAAAGTAAAGCAACAATTACTGTCTGCAGGTAATGTCTCACTGTATATGGTATTAAGGGAGAAATAATCCGCTCAAAAATCAAGAGCAGCCCCAAACTGATTAAAACATATCCTAGAAGTTTTGCCCCGCCTTTTTTACCGGCGAAAAGGGTAAACAATGCCATATCGCTTTCTTTTCCCGCTTCTCCGCCGGAAGCTTTATGCAGGGCATCGAACATACTGTAGCACCAGATAACCGGTAAAATAAAGATAAAGAGACTGATTCTGGTCCAATCAATGAAAAATATGGAGAAGAAAAAGAGAGACATCAACTCCAATCCCATTTTTTGATAGCCCAGGTACATATGGCCGGCTCCGGGCACCACTGACAACAGACAGGCAATAATTTTTCTATTCTGTTCAACCATTTTCTGCTCCGCAAAGTTATAGGCCCCTTCCGGTTTAGTATCTGCCGCTAAAATGGACTTGTTGACCAAATCGGTTAAAGCCATACTGTCCACTAAGGCAACAAACCAGAGTAGCGGATAACCCAGCAGCAAAATAAGAGGTTGTTCACTTCTAAACAAAGCACATAACCCTAGAACAAAAATGATCCCTACTGCTGTTAAGCCCAAGAATATATATCCTCTAGAAAAGCAGCCCAGATAAATATGGCTCAATCCCGGAAAAAATGACAAAAGGAAGACGACAAATTTATTTTTTTGCAAATTAAACCCCCCTGTCTTAATTAGGTTTTATTGCCTCCAGTACGGATAAAGTGTTTTCCAATAGCATTTCTGACCACCCAAACTGAATTCTGTTTTCTTCCTGCTCCTTCACGAAAAAGGAGACCGTTTGCAATTCTTCCCGTGCTTTTTGGGGAAGACCCTGTGTCAGTGACTGAAACACCCCGGCAGAGGTGAAAATAAGAGTTAGGCACGCCACAGCCACATAGTAAAGAAAACTTCTTCTTTGCCTGCTGCTTGCTTGTTTTTTGTTTGCAAAAGCATTGACCTTTTGCATTACTTTGGCAGTAAAGTCGGGACTAAGCACAGTACCGGCATAAGACTCATCCGCCGGCGTAATTAAAGATAAATAGAGATCAACACATTGATCACAGACCAGAAGATGCTTTTCCATCTTTGTACACTGAGAAGCTTTCACCTGCCCTGCGGCAAAAGCTTGCCACTCTTGGCGGGTATAATGTTTCATTGCTGACTCTCCTCCCACTGTTCTTTTAGCTTTTGCCTGGCTCGGTATAATCTTGTTTCCACAGTTTTCACCGCTATTTTTTCTTCCCTGGCAATTTCACGATAGCTTTTTCCTAAAAAATAAAATTTCTCGATGACAGTTTGATAATTTCCCGGTAGCTGGCGGCAAAGGGCTCTAATTTTCTCCGCCTCCTCCCGGCGGATTAACTTCTCTTCCATAAAATCTTTGCTTGCTTGTGCCAAGTGCTCATTTTCCGGTAAAAAAACTTCCTTCTCCCGTATTTTTTGTTGTTTTCTCCTCCAGTCGATGGCCTTGCGCGTGGCAATACGACCTAACCACGTGCGAAAACCTCCAAACCGATATTGGGGCAAAGAGATGTACAGCTGTAAAAAAACTTCCTGTGCCACATTTTCGGCATGAAAGCTGTCTTTTACAAGAGGTAAAATAATTGCCAACACGTAAGCTTTATATTTTTCCACCAACTGTGCAAAGGCAGCTTTGTCACCCGCCACTGCTCGTTTGATTAAAATTTCTTCTGGGTTCATCTCTCCCCCCCTCTCCGGTTGCCTCCACCTCTATAGACGTTAATTTTGCCGTCATCACTTCAATATTTAATAAATTTTATAATAAAATTTTTTCTTTTAAAAGTTGTGCTCAAGCAAAAAAGACAGGAGCGTGTTCCTGTCTTTTTGCCTTGCTTTAGATTATATTAGAAATGATCTAAAGGCAATCTGCCTGCAGCCTTCAGGATTTCCCGGTGGTGCCTGCCGTCCATGCCGCCGCCGTGAATATAGCTGCCAAGAAAATGGATACAAAAATGGCCGGGGAAATCATTGTCAACAATTTTCCCCCCGCCATGGGGCATGCCATGCATGGAGGCGGCGATCCGATAACCGCCCACCTCCACAATAATGCCCCTGCGTTCCCAGCTCCACTGCCCGTCATAGATTTTTTTCATCACAGCGGTATCTGCCGCCGTTAAAGGCTGCACATCGGCGTGGGCACTTCCCTCCCGTCGCTGCACAGAAAACGATAAACCGGTATAAATATCTGTAATCTTGGCGGTGGCATATTTAGGAAACAAATGGTTTACTTCTTCCCACACTAAAAGTTCTCCGTACTTTTTTTGCGCTTCTTGTTTATATAAGGCAATTAAATCTAAAAGCATTTCTTTTAACTCATGGCTGGGTACTATTTGCCTGTAATCGCGGTCATAAACTTTGTTAAAAGTAGGACTGTAGTAAAACAAGAACTCCTGGCCGGTGCCTAAAGTAAATACATAATCATGGCTTGGTGGTACCAGTGTGCCTTGGTTTAAATCCTGTTGATAATACAGTTTCTTACGTGCAGGGTACCTTACAGTGTAGTTAAAATAAGGATACTCGCTAGAAGCAATTTGAATCTTAGACAAGGCTTCCTGGTTTACGAAAATACGCCCTGGGAAATTAAAGTGAGACCAAAAAATAAAAACAAAAACAACCAGTCCCAAGCCAAACAGCCCATAAAATTTTTTCCTGCGCAAATCTGCTTGTTTTTGGCAGATAAAGACACTGACCTGCATGTTCGCATCCTTACCTTTTTATTTTTTATGGCTATTATCGGGAGTTTGTTTTTATGCAAGTTTAAATTAATATTTTCACTTAATTAAGGCAGACTCTCTAAAGCTTTATTTCACAAGTGGCGGTCATAATTCACAGAAGGGAATAATTAATGACAGGGAAGGGTGCATATGTTATACTATAGTCAGTTAATTCTAAATTTTCTAAAAAAGGGGGTAGAAAAATGGCTCTGCGCAAAAAGCTTTCACTCTTACTGATCTTGATACTGGTCCTGTCTTTATTTTCCGGGCTGAATGTTAGTGCCGCCCAAGGAGACATTGTTTATCTTGCCTTTACTTCTGACGTACATTATGACACAGCCTATCAACAAAATAATCTTGATTTATGGCTGAACAATTTACAAAATACTGTGGAGGCCATAGATTATTTAGGTATCTGTGGCGATCTGGGCAGTGCCTATGCGCAAACTCCTGAACTGTACTGGGATTATGTCCAAGGGGTAATGGATACCGTTGATAATTATATGACAGCAGGCTTTATTAAAAAAGGTACCATCTACACCCTTGGCAACCATGAATGGTATCCAAGCGCCGGCGGGGATTTTGCCAACTACCATGATCACCCCACCGCCAAACAATTAAACCCAAACGGTATAGCCGCCGCTACGGAAAAGTACATTATTTATAATTTTAACGCCGCCGCAACCGCCCAGAATTTTGCTCAAGATTTCCTGGAGGAAGATATTGCCGCCCTGGCAGAATTTTTGCAGGATGCGCCCACCGATATACCTATTATTATTATGACGCATTTCCCGTTACATAGCTTTTCCGCAAGATCCTCCAGCAATGCAGAATTGCTGGTAGAGCTGTTAAACAACCACCCCAATGTCATCTTTCTTTGGGGACATAACCATAGTGTCAACGATCCTCACTATGATCAAGTTTTTATTGCCGGCGACTTACTAGAAGTAAAAGATGATATGAACATGGATATTTACTTTACATACGCCGCCGCCGGGTGCATGGCAGACAGCGAATATAACATACAAAGTGCATCTATTAAGGGAAAAGGCTTGCTTTTAGCCATTGCAGGCAGTAAAGTAAGTTTTACTTATTATGATCTGGAAGGCAAGCCGCTCACCTTTACTGCTGAAGTTGATTTAACGGAAACCGATATGACAAGCCACGATAGTCCCTTCACCGTTAAATTCAAAGACGGCTATGACGGCACTATTCTGGCCGTGCAAAAAATTAAGCATGGTGAAAGCGCTACTCCGCCGGAAGTGAAGGAACATACAGGGTATAACTTTAGCGGTTGGAACAGGGATTTTAGTGAGATTACCAAAAATATCACTGTAACCGCCCTTTATGAGGCCGAGCCGGAAGCGGAAGAACCCCTGGCACAAGCAATGGAACTTGAGCAAAATTATGTTTATTTGAGTCTTGCCGTGGAAGGGGAACCGGTGAGCGGTACCAGTGGTAAGCCCATTATCCTTTATCCGCTACCTTGGCAGGAAGGTATGTCGGTTGTAGATGCCGTCACCAAGCTGCATGAGCTGGAATACAAAGACGGTAAAGAAGGCGTTGCCGCCGACAATCCATACGGGTTTTACTTGTTTACAAAAATCTGGGGTTATGAACCTCTATTCAATGCCTTGGCCTTTGACAGCAAAAATTATGTTGATGCGGCGCAAGTAACAACAGGCGGGGAAGTTTATTATTTACATGCTTATGACACCAATTGGCTGCCCACTAGTTTCGTCATGCCCGCCAAAACAAAAACGGTCACAGGAAAATACATTACCATGCAGGCGCAAACTATGAATATGAACCCTGACTACTCCTATACACCGCTGGGGTTTGTCGCCGACATCTATATTGGCACCGATTTAGAAAATCTGGCCCCTAGCGGCATTAAAACTGATGAAAGAGGCTATTTTACCATCAGCTTTGATCACCCTGGCACTTATTATGTGGTAGCTAAAAGCACCACGGGCAATTATGCTGCCGGTGCCGCCATTGTGGAAGTTAGTGAAAATACAGGCCAATATGTCTACATCAATCTCACTGTGGACGGGGAAGTGATGACGGACAAGGACGGAAACTACATTGCTTACTATCCCGTGGTCCTTGAGCCTGGCGATACCATTAACGATATTTTGACCGAACTACATGCTTCTGCTTACGGGCGCGGCAGCGCCTGGAAAGCATACGATTCCGGCGGTTTTACCTTTGTGGCAGCTGTTTGGGGTCTGGAAAACGAAAATAACTGCGGCAATATTTATCTCAACAATTCTCCAGCACCGGTAAGCGCCACCACAGTCCTTCAAGACGGTGATGTGCTCGATATAAACGGCTACTCGGATTTCACTACCTTTGCCCATTATAGAGCAGCCATGTTTGACAAGAAATATGCTGAAATTGATGTCGGTGAAGAAATTACTCTAACTGCGTGGCGTGCAGGCTTAAATTTAGAAACTTTCACTTATGACACAAAACCAAACCAGTTTACCCCAATCTATATTGATTTTAAGCCCACAGATTATCTTACAGACAATAACGGCCAGGTTACTATTAGCTTCAACAAGCCCGGCACCTACATTGTCACCGGCGGGACCACACCTTCCTCCACCAGTCCTGTTTGCGTTATTAAGGTGGGAGACGGCGGTGACGGTAAGCTTAAAGCCGGACAGAAAGCAACTTTTTCCCTGCAGTCCCTGACAGTACATGGTACCGAAATTATGTTTGCCATTTACAATATTGACGGTCATGATTACATTAAACTACGTGATTTGGCTCTGGCTTTAAATCATACCCGCTCACAATTTTCCGTAACCTTTGATGAGACTACGCAAACCATCCTTTGTACCACCGGTGAAATTTATACTGCCATTGGCGGCGAACTGACCACTGAAAATGAAGGGAAAAGGATAAAACCAAGTACCCATAAACTAGTTGTTGACGGCAAAACAGTCCCTTTGCCCGCTTACAACATCGGAGGCAATAATTTCTTCAGGCTAAATGATCTTGCACAAATTTTTAATTTTGCCTATACTTATAGCGAAGCAACAGGTACCGGACAATAAAGAGCAAAAACTAAAAACAACTATTTCAGCAACAACCGGTCTGCTGCCAGACCGGTTGTTTAAATACTCTTAAGAATTTGGAGGCATGCTGTGCTTAAATACAAAAGAATTCCCTTGGAAACACTGGTTAATGTTCGCGACTTGGGCGGTTTTGCCGCCATGGAGGGCAAAATTACTAAGTACGGCGTATTTTTGCGCTCCGACTGCCCCACAAATATAACGCCCTATGATTTACAATTTTTACTTGATTATGGCATTACTTTAACCATTGATTTACGTGGCAATGATGAGGTTCAAAAAACCCCCAGCGCTTTAAGCCAGGTAGCAGGGCTTACGTACATCCACTGCCCTATTTCTGCTGATCATTCCGTTTTGCAGTCCGGCAACAAAGAATTACCGCTTTCTCCCCAGGACGGCAATTTTGATCTGGGGGACACTTATATTGAAATAGCCGAGACCGCAAAGGCATGGGTGAAACGGGTCTTTACCATCTGTGCTCAGTGGCAAGGCGGTGTTATGTACCACTGTTTCCTAGGTAAAGACCGGACAGGCATCATTACGGCATTATTGTTAGGGGCATGTGGCGTAAGTGATACGGACATTTTAATGGATTACAGCGCCTCCATGAGCTGCCTGCGGCCTAGATATAGTAATATGCACCCTGAGATGTTACCGCAAAAAAGGGGGCGCCCGGATTATTGTTGGGGCTTTTTCGGTTCTGTGCCGGAAAGTATGGAAGCTTTACTTTGCCATTTACAAGCTAAATATGGCGGCGTAACGGCATACCTGCAAAGCTGCGGTGTCAGTACACAAAGCATACGGAAACTGCAACAAAAATTGCTGGAATAAATGACAAATAGCATCTATTCTGACCATTGACACAATTTTTGCAAAAACTTCTAGACGGCAATTTTTTACATGATATAATTTAAATAAAAAGAGATCCCAAGGAGGTACATATGGAAAATTTAGCAGGCAAAACTGCGTTTATTACCGGAGGAGCCAGTGGTTTAGGATTGGGGATCGCCAAGGCATGTGCCAAAGAAGGAATGAATGTCGTCATTGCCGATTTGCGGCAAAAAGCCATTGACGAAGCACTGCCGATATTTGAGGAAAATGGTTGGCCTGTACTTGGCATTCAACTGGATGTCACCGACCGTGAAGCTTATGTGAAAGCAGCCGATGCGGCGGAAGCTAAATTCGGTAAAATTCATGTTTTGGTAAACAATGCCGGTATTGGTGTGCCGGAAGGCCCGGTCTGGAAAGATTCTTATGAAGATATTGATTTGGCCATTGAAGTCAATTATAAAGGTGTTCTCAACGGTATTGTCACCATTTTACCGCGCATTCTAAAGCACGGCGAAGGGGGACATGTGGTCAGCACCGCCTCAAAGGCCGGCTTGGTGCCGGTACCCGGTTTTACCCTGTATAACTCTTTAAAAATGGCTGTTATCACCGTGATGGAAACCCTTGCTACAGATCTTGCCGGCACAAATGTTGGCGCCAGCGTGTTCTGTCCCGGCCCCTTCCAAACCAACCTGGGCCTTTCATCCAGTGAAGTTCGTGCTAAACATTTAGGGAAAGAGATGCCGGCACCCACACCTCCGCCGCCACCGAAAGACGGTAAGACGCCGCCGCCACCGCAAGTAGATTTCAGCAAAATTATCCGCGATGCTGATGAAGCCGGTGAACGGGTGGTGCGGGGAATTAAACGCGGTGATTTATATATCCTGACCCATGCTGAATTTAAGCGCGGCGTGCAGGCACGTGCAGAAGCTATCCTGCGTGCTTTCCCGGATGAGCCCATTAATGAAGATTTTAATAAAGTTTTTGGTATCCTGACCTACAACCCTGTTTTTGAAAAGCAGACTCCGGTCCCGGGTTTTAAAAAGGACAATTAACTTAAAAGGTGCGCACTAACTGCGCACCTTTGCGTTTAGGCAAAACTAATAATGCTTGTCGGCGTAACCGACCCAACCGCCTTCTTTTACTAAAGTCTTATCAAATTCACTAATGGTATATTTTATTTCTTCCCTTTGCTCTCCTGAAGTGACCACAATTGTATCATTCTCCACATCAACGCTGATAAATGTTTCTTTCCCAGCATAATTGGCAAAGAGATAATCTATTTTCTCCTTCGGCAACTCAATGGCCATCATCCCGCAGTTAAACATATTTTGCCGAAAAATCCGGGCAAAGCTTTCCGCAATCACCACATTAATACCGTTAACCTCTAAAGCCCACGGTGCATGTTCCCGGGAAGAACCGCACCCGAAATTTGCCCTGGTCACAATGACCGCTTTGTCTTGAAGATCATGCTTGTGGTTAAAACCTTCAAGGACCAAGTCTTCAAGTAAATACGGCTTTAAGGCTTCCTTTGTAATTTCCGTCAGGTATTTTGCCGGAATAATTTCGTCGGTATTAATATCACTGCGATCCAAAAATAAAACTTTTCCACTGAAATTTTTCATTTTTTCCTCCACTATCCTTGAAATAATGGTGAGTTTGTAATTTTACCAGCTATGGCAGTGGCAGCGGCAGTGGCCGGGCTCATTAAATGCACCATGCCGCCCTTACCCATTCTGCCGTTAAAATTACGGTTTGTTGTGGAAGCACAAACTTCACCACTGGCCAAGACTCCGTTGCTCATCCCCAGGCATGCGCCACAGGTAGGATTAGTGACACAAAAACCTGCATCAAGGAAAATTTCAATGAGGCCTTCCTTTAAAGCCTGTGCATAAACTTCAGGGGTAGCAGGACTAACTATGGCCCGCACATGATCACTGATTTTCTTACCTTTAAGCACGGCAGCGGCCACTCTTAAATCTTCAATGCGACCGTTGGTGCAGCTGCCGATATAGATTTGATCAACTTCCGTTCCTTCCATTTCCCGGACGGTTTTAACCTGATCCGGTTTATAACCATAAGTTACCAGTGGCTCCAAATGCGAAACATCAAATTCATACACTTTTTCATACTGGGCATCTGCGTCAGAAATCCACTTGGAGTATTCCTGCAAAGCTTCTTCCTTGGAAGCAAATTCATCCTTAATGTATTCCCATAAATATTCCACCGTTTTCATATCCGGATAGCATACACCGCAGGTGCCACCCGCTTCAATGGCCATATTACACAGCGTCATGCGTGCTTCCATGGACATGGCATCCACAACGGGTCCGGTAAACTCTATAACTTTATCGGTGGCGCCGTTAACAGTCAGTTCTTTAATAATGTAAAGGATGACATCCTTGGCATAAACACCCGGTTTGAGAGTGCCATTGAGAACAATTTTAATAGTTTTCGGTGTACGAAAAGCACAAACACCTTTTAAGATACCTACTTCCAAGTCGGTAGTGCCCACACCGGCGGCAAAGGCACCAAAGGCGCCATGCGTACAAGTATGGGAATCTCCCATAATAATAGTGTAGCCGGGCCTGACAAAACCTTTTTCCGGGAAAAGGGCATGGCAAACACCGTTGCGGCCAATATCAAAGAAATCTTTGATGCCGTGTCTTCTGGCCCATTCGCGTAAGATTTTACCTTGTTCAGCCGTTTTTGAATCTTTGGCCGGTGTAACATGGTCAATGACCGCCTTAATTTTTGTCGGATCAAAAACTCTGTCCATACCCCGGGCCATTAAATCGGTAATGGCAATGGGTGTAGTGATCTCATGGCAAAAAACCATATCCAGTTTTAGGACATGCGTCTCGGGAAAAGGCATGTCAATTCTATGGGCATCGAAAATTTTTTCTGCTAATGTTTTTCCCATTTTCCTCTCCTTACCTATAACAGAGATAATTTGCGATAGTATATATGATTTACATTATACCGCTTTTTGCGAAAAATTCAACAGACATTTTCCCAAAAAAAGGAGCCATACAGGCTCCTTTAAGTTTCTTTTATTTAGGCAGATCGGTTCCTTTATAAAGATAGTGCGAGCTGCCGTCAGTTTGCGTTTGGCGAATAACGCGGCCATAATTACCGGCGGGATAGAAGGGCATAAAATTAATGGGTGCGCCGACTCGCTTAAAGGTAACGGGACCATGCCACAATTTTGGCGGAATCCGTATGACAGTGGGTTCCGTAATCGTATAAGTTTCCAGATGATCCGGATCTTCACCCAGTTGAATTTCCACTTCCGCATCAAAATTAAAGAAATCAGTTATATCTGCCCCGGTAAAGAAGAGGTACTCTTCTACGGCGTGGTGCATATGTAATTCTCCCACTGTGCACTCACGCTGCACAAGATTGTATAAATACCAAAGCCGGGACTCTTCCATTTCACTCCAACCCCGAAATCCGGCCCGGGGACTGAGGAAATTGGGATTATTATGTGCTTCCGGTTTAAAGGTATAAACATATTTATCATATTTGCCGGTACGCGGCAGTTTGGCCATCTCATAAAAAGGCAGCAGCCGTTCATCCCCGGCAGACTCTTCTTTAGCCTTTTCCAGAAACTCTTTCATGGCTTCGGAAAAGCACTGGCCGCAATAAACACATTCTTGGGCTCTGTTTTTTACACAGCGGCGAATACCGGCACCGTCATAAGTGAATTCTTCCCGTCCTTCCGCGTTTACGCGGCGGTTAATTTTTGACCAGTCACCGTCAAGATAAACAGCTGAAAACATAATAGGTTTTGAAATACGTCTAAAGTTGACCGGGCAGTGATAGAGTTTGGGCGGTACACGAATAATCGTAGGTTCAGTAATAGTAAATAACTCCAGCCTTTCGGGATCTTCACCCAACCAAACATCAACTTCCGCATCAAACTCAAAAAAGTTGTTTAGATCGGCCCCCGTAAAAACTAGATACTCATCCACGGCATGGTGGGTATGGGGCACCTCCATCACCAGCTCCTTGGTGACTGCGGTAAAATCCATATAAACCCTGGCTTTAGGCATCATTGTTGTGCCCCGGAAAAAACCGCGTGGGGAGGCGAAACCATACCAATCATGAAATTCCTTGGGGATGGTAAAGACGAGATCATCATATTTTCCCAAAGCTATTCCCCCTTATATTTTGACTTCTTGGATATACTAGTACATATTTACGCTTTAAACTGGACAAAATCCTTTAATTTTCTGCTCCACTGCCATAAAAGATTTATTTAAGGAGGATTTTGCCGGCGAAAGTAGAAATAATATTATTGACATAAAACATAAATTAGCTCTACTACTCTTTCAGGTGCCCTACGGGGAGAATAGGGAACCGGGTGCAAATCCCGGGCGGACCCGCCACTGTAAGGGGGAGGCGGCACGTAATACCACTGGCAACAGCCGGGAAGGTGTGTTGAGCCCATGAACCTAAGCCAGGAGACCTGCCTGAAAGAGCTAAACGTGGGTGATGGTAAAGCTCACGGTCATCTGACCGTGAGCTTTTTTTATGAAAATTAAAGAAAGGAGACAGTAACATGTCGGCAAAAAAATTAATTCGCTTGGCACTACTGATTGCATTATGTGGTGTGGGAGGATTCATTAAAATCCCCAGTCCCACCGGCACGGTGGCATTAGATTCTCTACCCGGATTTTTAGCGGCAGCTCTTTTTGGCGGTTGGGGTGGAGCTTTGGTAGGTTTTTTGGGCCACCTTTTTAGTGCCGCCACAGTAGGCTTCCCTTTAGGCTTGCCTGTACATTTATACGTGGGCGTGCAAATGGCAGTTTATGTGAGCCTTTTCGGTTACTTGTTCCGTAAAGGCTATAAAATCCTGGCCGTCATTGCGGCCATTGCAGCAAATGGTGTCATTGCTCCTTTATTGCTGGTCCCTCTTTACGGAAGCGGCTTTTTTCTGGCGATGTTGCCGTCATTAACAGTAGGCTCCGCGGTAAATATTATTCTTGCTGCACTCTTGGCCCAAAGCAAGGTCTTGCAAAAAGCCGGTGAAAATTATCATGCCTAAAGTAAAAAACATTCGCGATTTAACCCTGGTGGAACTAGACAGTGAAAACATACTTGTCATTGCTTGCGACTCCTTAGGCGCCATTGGTTCTAAAGCAGCAGACCGTGTAGCCACAAGCGGAAAGGTTGTGGGACGCTGTACTGTGCGCGTACCTTTGCTGGAAATAATGGCGGCCGGCGCTGTACCGCTTGTAATTATTAATACTTTAAGCGTGGAAATGGATCCTACAGGTAAAGAAATTTTGCAAGGTATTAGCCAGGAGCTGGAGGTATCCGGCTTAACGGATGTCACCGTTACCGGCAGTACGGAAGAAAATATGCCTACTGTGCAAACCGGGGTAGGAATTACCGTTATCGGCAAAGCCTCCGCGGCAACCCTGCGGCTAGGCAGAGCTCGTGCCGGTGATATTGTGTATTGTGTCGGTAAGCCCAAAGTGGGCACAGAAGTGTTAACGGGACCTTTGCCTGATGTGCCGCTTTTAGAGAAACTACTGCAACAAGCGTGGGTACATGAAATTCTTCCTGTCGGCTCCAAAGGTGTCTTAGATGAAGCCCGGCAATTGGCAACTACAGCCGGGTACGATTTTCACTTGGCTGCAGACCCTGGCCTTGATGTGCATAAATCTGCCGGTCCGGCCACATCCCTTTTGGTGGCTGCAAGCACTAAAGCCAAAAAAAAGTTACAGGAATTAACCTCTTTAGATGTTTATCAAGTAGGTACTATTAAAAGCGTTACTTTGGCGCCAAAGTAACGCTTTTCTTTTGCGCCCTTGTCCAGAACATAGTAAAATGGTAACAAGGGAAAAAATCAGCCGGCAAAACCGGATAAAGGAGTGAAAAAATTGGCGGACAAAGCAACAGTGGAAAGGCTGAAAGATCTTGCCTGTGAAGCCAGGAAAAATATTTTACGTTTGTGCCATAAAGGAGCAACCCATATTGGCGGCGATCTTTCCATGGCCGATATGATGACGGTATTATACCAATATGGCATGAAATACGATCCCCAAAACCCCACCTGGAAAGATCGGGACAGATTCATTTTAAGTAAGGGTCACGGGGCAGGCTGTTTATATGTTACCTTGGCCATGGCCGGTTATTTCACCATGGATGAAGTGCTGGCAAAATATAGGGAACCCGGCAGCCCCTTTGGTGAACATCCCTCCGGAGAAATTCCCGGCGTGGAAATTGCCACAGGCTCACTGGGACACGGTTTATCCATCTGCGTCGGTTTAGCTTTAGCAGCCAGACTTGACGGTAGGCAAAACAGGGTCTTTACTTTAATGGGTGACGGTGAAACCCAAGAAGGTTCCGTCTGGGAAGCGGCCATGGCCGCGGCACACTACCAATTGGGCAACCTGGTGGCCCTAGTTGATAGGAATATGCTCTCCCTGGATGGTGAGACAGAAAAACTGATGAAATTGGAACCTTATGCGGAAAAATGGCAAGCTTTTGGCTGGAATGTGGAAGTAATAGACGGTCATGATATTGCACAAATTGTGGACGTTTTTGACCGGTTACCGCCCCCGTCTGCCAACCAACCCACAATTATCATTGGGAAAACTGTTAAAGGCAAAGGAGTTCCCTGTATGGAGAATGACGCCAACTGGCATGCCGGTTCTATTGATGCGGAATTTCTTGCCCAATGCTGCGCTGAACTGGACGCAGCCAGAGAAAGGGAGCGAGGTGAATAATGGTGGCACAAGAAACATTTCAATTTTTCTCTTTAGTAGAAAAAATGTCGGCCAGGGAAGTTTACGGTAAAAAGATGGCTGAAATCGGCAGTAAAGACGAGAGAATTGTGGTCCTCACCGCTGACTTAATGCGCAGCAACAGAACCGGTGATTTTCAAAAAGCGCATCCTGAGAGATTTTTTAATGTGGGCATAGCCGAACAAAATATGATGGGCATCGCTGCAGGCTTGGCCCTGGATGGGAAAATACCTTTTGTTTCCACCATGGCTACCTTTGCCACCATGCGCGCCTGTGAGCAGGTTCGCACCGATATCTGTTATGCCAACCTGCCTGTGCGCATTGTGGCCACCCATGGCGGACTGACTACCGGGGCAGGTCCTACCCATTATGGTCAGGAAGATTTAGCTATTATGCGTTCCCTGCCCAATATGACTGTAATTGCTCCGGGAGATCCCAATCAAATCGGCAAAGTGGTAGAAGCGTCAATAGACTGGGAAGGGCCCATGTATATTCGCATCGGCCGCGGCGGCGAGCCCATTGTTTATAAGGAAGAGTACAAATACGAAATTGGCAAAGCAATTACCGTGAAAGACGGCAATCATCTTGCTTTAATTGCCACCGGCAGTATTGTTTTTCATGCTTTGATGGCAGCGGAAAAATTAGCCAAAGAAGGCATTCAAGCTCGCGTCATTGATATGCATACCATTAAACCGCTGGATAAAGAAACCGTCATCAAAGCGGCACAGGAAACAGGCGCCATCATCACCGCCGAAGACCATACAGTTTTTGGCGGTTTAGGCAGTGCCGTGGCTGAAGTGCTGGCTGATGAAGGCATTGCCTGCAAATTCAAGCGCCTTGGTATTCCCGATCTGTTTGCCGGTTATGGAGAGCCGGAATATCTCTACCATTTGTATGGCTATGATGCGGAAGGAATTTATGCGGCGGCGAAAAATTTGCTGAAATAATACTTACCAGGTAATTAATTAACCGACCGGTAACATTGCCGGTCGGTTAATTATTCTCCCGCAACTTAAAATTCGCCTATCATTTTCACTTCTGTTTCCAACTGCACATTAAAACGTTTTTTTACTTCTGCCTGAATATGCCTAATTAATTTAACAATCTCGCTGCTGGTGGCATTGCCGGTATTAATGATAAAACCTGCATGCTTTAAAGAGACTTGCGCTCCACCGATTTTGTAGCCTTTCAAATTGGCCTCCTGAATTAATTGACCGGTATAATGCCCGGCCGGCCTTTTAAAAATGCTTCCGGCGCTGGGAAAATCAAGAGGTTGATTTTCCTCTCTCCTGCGGGTTAAATCATCCATTTTCTTTTGTATTGCCTCTTGTTCACCCTTTTGAAATCTAAATTTGGCTTTGACGATCAGATCACCGTTTTTTTGCATAATGCTGGTTCTATACCCTAAATTTAGCTCCCGGACGCCTCTGACTTTTAATTTGCCGTCTCTAGTTAAAACCAGCACTTCTTCCAGGACATCTTTAATCTCGCCGCCATAGGCCCCGGCATTCATAAAGACAGCTCCCCCGATTGTCCCGGGAATACCACAGGCAAACTCTAAGCCGGTAAGGGCATGTTTTTGGGCCAGTTTTGCCACATCCGTAAGTAAAGCTCCGGCTTCCGCCTCAATTACTTCACCGGTGACGGTACATTTACTTAAATTTTTCTCCAGCTTAATCACCGGTTCTCTGATACCTTTATCGCCAACAATCAGATTGCTGCCGTGACCAATGACAATATAAGGTATTTTTTCTTTTAAAATAAAAGATATTAATTTTTGCAGGTCTTCTATGGTATATGCCATAATTAAAATATCCGCCGGACCGCCCGTTTTAAAAGTAGTATGTTTCTTCATATCTTCGTTCAGAAAGTACCTCGTTGCCTGCAAATTATGATCAATAAATTCTGCAATTTTAGCCGGGTACATTGTCTTCATCCCCCTACTACAAAATTGGGCCTGCAATAACTTGCAAATATTTAGCAAACTTTTTCTGCCGCTTTTTTATTTATAAGCACTTTTTCTCTAATCATACATATGCAGACCCAAATGAGAACATTAATATGCTTTCTTTAATTTTCTTCTGTCTTAAGGGGACCGGGTGTAGTTTGTGTGTCATAAATGGGATTGGTAATCAGGAAGCTGAAAGCTTTCAGGAAATCTTCATTAATTGGCTGGTCGGGAAAAGCGCGCAGGATGGCGTCGAATTTTTTCCGCAGGCCTTCTTTAAATTCTGTATGTGTCAAAATATAGAGGTCTTTGCGGCGAACACCGCGCAAAACCCTTTCTCCTGCTTCTTCTGCCGGCATAAGTAATTTACTGAAATCAAATTGCGGCATTTCCCCATCAGCAGGAGGTGCAGGCGGTACCGGATCGCTGGTGTTCTGCAGGTGCTGTGGGCGCACTTGCCGCGAAGTTGCTCTAAGATTTCCCACTATCGGTCCGGGACAAAAAACGGAAGCTCCTACATTTGTTCCCTGCAGATCGGCTGCTAAAGTTTCCATTAAAGCAATTACTGCAGCCTTTGTCATGCAGTAGAGGGCACAATTTGTAACCACAGACAGTCCGGATTCTGAAGCTGTACTTACTACATGTGCTTCTTCCCCGTGCTTAAGCATGCGTGGGACAATGGTAAGAATCCCGTTTAGCACGCCTTGAATATTCACACCTACAATGAAGTCGCAATCTTCAAAGGTTGCTTCCCAAAGGGGGCGCGCAGGTACTTCTACCCCGGCATTATTTACTAAAAGGTGAATCTTACCAAATACTTCCTCTGCCTCATCGGCGGCTTTTTCGTAAGCTTTGCGATCAGTAACATCAAGCTGGATGCCGTGTACCGGCCAGCCTCTTTCTTGAAAATAAGGAAGTACTTCATCAATAGCTTGCTGCCTAATATCAGCAATGACAACTTTCATGCCGGCTTTACCACACGCTTTGGCAATACCAAGGCCAATACCACTGGCCGCACCTGTAACAAAAGCAACTTTACCTGCCAAGTTTTGCATTTAAATTACCTCCATTTATAAATTACATAATAACTTACTATAAAAAATAATATTCGCTTGTTTTTATTTGCCTCCTTTCATTTTTTTAATTTTCCTCTCTTCCGCCTATTGCCCAAGGCAATAACTTGAGGTAGTTTTTGACTACTATTCCTGCTCAATAAAAAGCTCCACAATTTCCGCATCTGTATTTGTTTCAATATAGCGGGCAATTTTGTCACCCATACTGTCTGCCAAGGCAGCATTATTGGCAAGATAAGCAATGGAAATAAAAATGGTTTGGTGCAAATCCTGGGCTTGACTTTCAATAACCGACACATTAAATTTATTACGCAGTTTTTGACAAAGGCTTTTTACGGTCATTCTTTTTTCTTTGAGACTATGAATCCACGGAGCATATAGTTTCACAGTCATCACACTTACAATCATATGCCACCTCGCAAACCGGACCACAATTATTGTTAAAAATTCGTTATCAACATCATAACATGATCCTTATTTGCTGCCAATACTTCTCTCTCTTCACTTTATGGTTAAACCGGTTTAGTATGCACAGAAAAAAAGCGCCCTCCATCGATGGAGAGCTGGCGCTTAATATCTTTAGCAACTTTTAACCGCTCAGCATTGCTTTTGTTTCCGGTGCTTTTCTTAACATTAACAAGTACCAGGTACACAGCACAACTCCCTTACAAATACTGGTGGCACTTATTGCCCACCATATTCCGTTAAGACCGAGTCTTGTGGCAGACAGGAGCAAAGACAGGGGGATTCTCAGGGCGTTAAAAAAGATGCCTACAAAGGAAGGAGGAATTGTTTTGCCTAAACCGTTAAAAGCCCCTGCAGTAGTTGCTTCAATGCACATAAATAACTGGGAAAAACCTAAGATTCGCAGGTATATTACCCCCTGCCTGATTGTTTCTTCTTCCTGAATAAAAATTGAAAATAGCTGTCTAGGAGCAAAAATCAGTAGTCCTGTCGCCAAAATTCCAATGACTGACATGATTGACATGCCGGCCAAATACCCTCTAATTATCCGCCGCCATTTTCTTGCCCCATAGTTTTGTCCCACAAAAGTACTCATGGCCGCTTCAAATCCTCCCGCCGTCATCCAGGAAATTGCTTCTATTTGTGAGCCTACTTTCTGTACGGCAATGGGTATAGGGCCCCATTGGGCAATAATCCTGGTAACACCCATGGCAAAGATGGTAAATAAACCGCTTTGCAGAGCAAGGGGAAATCCCATTTTAATAATTTTTTTCACATATTCCTTTTTCATGCCCACAAAAAGACGTACTCCGGAAAAAAACTCCGGTCTTTTTTTTACCAGTAAAAGAAAAATTAGCGTAACCACCGCCTGGGCAATGACGGTGGCAATGGCGGCACCGGCAACCTCCAGACGGGGGAAGGGTCCTATCCCGAAAATCATCAGAGGATCCAAAACCATATTGGTTATCAGTCCTACTGTATTAACCAGAAATGGTGTTTTACTATCCCCATAACCGTTAAAAATGGCAGTAAATACAGGATTCAGGAAATAAAAAACCAGTCCACAGGAAATGATCACCAAGTAGGCAATGGCGTTTTGTATAATATCTGCTTCTTGAAGCTTAAAAAAGCCAATTAACTGCCTGCGGAAAATAATTAAGGCGGCCCCATAAAATAAAGCCAGAATAATTATCATTTGGCTGCTGTGCTGTATATAAACTTTTGCCTCCTGGGAGTCGCCTCTACCTACCGCTTGCGCCACACCTATTTGGGCTCCTGTTCTGGGAATGAGAATAAAAGCCATTGCCAGCCAGGTAAAAAAACCGGCAGTGCCGACGGCTGCCACGGCACGCGCTCCAATTCTACCCACCCAGATCATATCCGTCAGGTTATAAGCCAGCTGTACTAGGGATGTTGCCATAATGGGAAGGGCAAGCCTAAATAGTACTTGCACAATTTTTCCTTCCGTTAAATTGTACGTCTGTTTCATCTAACATCTCCTGCCTACGTTATGAAGGAACATAAACCTAAAGCTTTAATGACTTGTTAAGGTTCATAAATGCCATGGCAAAACCGCCAAAAAAAGCGATAAAAGAGGAATGCTAAAAAGCATCCCTTCTTTTTTTATTTCTTATTTTGTATTATTACTCCTTCTTTTTTGCTATGTATTTAATTTGGGGAGATTTCTTGATAGTTGCCGGGCGTACAGATGCTTCCTCGGTAATCCTAGCATCAATAAAGAGAAACGGTTTACCGACTCGCTTTACTTCTAAGGGGCAGTGCATTACATTTTTGGGAATGAAAATATAACAGGGGTAATTAATCTTAATAATTTCATCACCAAGGGTCATTTCAAGATCGGCATCCAGTTCAGCAAAATTTTCTCCTTCACCAATGATGTAAATCCACTGATCAAAAGGATGTTTGTGTGTGGGATTACCCAAACTGACCGGTTCAGTAATGCGGGCAAATCCCATTGCCAAGACCGATTCGGGAATATCGATGGGTCCCAAACCGGTTACCATGGGTTCTTTAATTTCTTCATGAATTGATTTCCATGGTTTTAGTTCCACCACATTAGGTTCCCGCAACACATTTTTTAGATTTTCCATTCCTGACATTTAACAGATGCCTCCTTTTAAATTAAAGTTGGTCTTGCCATTTGTGCAACCATTGAGCACCACTCTTCATTACCGGAGTTGAGCAGATCTTGTGCCGGTGGAGTATTAAATATATGCGGTATTTTACTACGCTTAAATTTCGTCTTATCCGGCAATAAACTTGAGACCTTTAATTTTTTAATTCTACATCGCCCCGGTTTACCCTTTATTCCACCGTATATAGTATTATGCATACCAGCGCAATATGCCTAGATAATCCAACAGAACTTGTAGGGCATACGCTATGACTAAAAGATAAAGAAAATACTCCTCCAACCACCAGTCAAAAGCTTTGATTCGGTCAAGGACAGGACTTTTTCTGCCCCAAGCCAGCAAAAAGCGAAAGGGCAGCAGCAAGTATACCGCAAAAAAGGTAAAAGTGCCCAAAAGGCTGTAATGTAATGCTTCCTGGATATTGCCGGAAAATAAGCTTAAAAAAGAACGCGTCCCCCCGCAAAGGGGACACCTAATCCCCATGTGCACTACCGCACGTATCCGGCTTACAATTTCAGAGCTTGACGTCAGCAGAACGCTATGCCGCCAAATTCCGGAATTATAGAAAACTGCTGCTAAACCTATGGCCATGGCTGTAAATACATAGCAAAAATATTTTTTATTTGCACCCGC
>JAAYMK010000141.1 GCA_012521405.1 Bacillota bacterium | reverse complement strand
GGCTTTACTCTTATAGAACTTTTAATAGCTGTATTCTTATTTGGACTTATAGCCATTAGTTTTTTACCGCTCTTTTTAAACAGCTATAAAAATATCCGCCGTTCCGGCGAGAGGACGGAGGCAGTTTATCGACTGCAGAAAAAAATTGAAACGAACCAGTACACTGACCCTGAAGCGGAGCAACTAAATTTAGTATTTCAGGGCAAACAAATCAAAATTGACATCAACAAATTCACCGTGGAAATGGAGTACGATGATAACCAAAAAACAGCCATTTTTTTGTTTGAAGCAGATTTGACGGAACCTTAATCTGCCCGCCCGGTAAAGGGGGAAAGCCATGAAAACAGTTATTGGTAATATAAAAGGCTTAACTCTGCCTGAACTTTTAGTAGTAATGTTTTTAATTGCCCTTGTTTTGGCCGTGATTTATCCCCTTTTCTTTTTTGGCAGTGATTCCTTTGCCTTAAGCCGTGACCGCTACCGGCAGCAAAGTGACGCCCGCATTGCCGCCGAAACTATAGTAGAACACGTGCGACATGCCGTTGAAGTGGAAATTATACCGTATGCCGAGGCGGTGGATAGCAGTAAGCAGCAAAACGGTTATCATTATTTTTACCTGGTGGACGGCAAACTTTATCACAGTCACTTTGCTGAAGATGAGAGCAGCCATCAAATCAAAGTTTATGAAGTGGCACTGGAGAATCATGACAAGCTTTTTGTGAAAGCAGAAGAGAATGTTTTAGGCATTAATCTTACTGCTCAACAACAAAAACAGCAGTTTAAAGTGGAAACAGAAATTTTCCTGCCGAATTTGGCCCGGGCTCAAACAGGCATTGTTGACAAAACCGGTGAAAGTGAGTGGAAAGGCTTAAAATACCGCAGCAAGTAAAAAATAAAAACAGCCCTCAGTGTGAAGGGCTGTTCTGCTATGCTTTAACTTTTTCAATTAATGCTTTTAACAGTCTTTTGATGGAATTTTGTGTGCGCTCATCTGTGAGTGTACCGTCTTCGGCAAATTTTGTGCCGGCATTGGCAATAAATACTTCAGGCTGATTTAAAACCTGGGCGTTAAGCCGCACACAAACCTGGCGCAAATGATACTGGGCCCTGGCACCGCCAAACATGCCGATGGAAGCACTCATAATGGCTGTAGGTTTATTGGCCAGGGGATTATAATCACCCCGGGAAGCCCAGTCCAGGGCATTTTTTAAAGCCGGCGGTAGGGAGTAGTTGTACTCCGGGGTGGCCAAAAGCACGGCATCGGCTGCCGCCAGTTTTTCTTTAAACTTATGTACTACTTCCGGTACGCCTTCTGCTTCCACATCCTCATTGAAAAAAGGTAAAGCGGAAATATCAAGAATCTCCAGTTCTGCCTCTTCCGGCAGCAAAGTGGCTGCTGCCCGCAATGCAGCCAGATTATAAGAATTTTTACGTAAACTGCCTGTAAAACCGACGATTTTAATTTTATCTGCCATATTAACCTCCAGGTTTTTCTTTTATTTTATACTGCTTTTGTAACCTTAATCTTTAAGCAAACATGAAATTTTATCCTAAAAGATATTCAGTAATTGTGTGATAGACTTTAAATAAAAGTTCATTCATTCTTTTATCTTTAAAAAACCTTAACTCAACGCGCATGCCGCCGGAAAGAGTAAGTTTAATTTCCGCATCCAAATCGAAGTGGCCTGCGGTTTCAATGGCATAGGTG
>JAAYMK010000140.1 GCA_012521405.1 Bacillota bacterium | reverse complement strand
CACCATGAACAGTACCTAAAACTATTTTACCGATTTTTTCCGAACTTTCCTGGCCGATAACCGGCTTTAAAATTTCAATGGCGTTAGTCAACAATTCACCGGCAAAGATCAAGTCTCCGACGAAATATTCACCCTGTTCAAAAAGGTCGCCCACAATTGCCATGCCACTCTGACAAGCAGCTACGGCCTTTTGTCCTTCTTCTTGTGAAGGATTTTGTGCCACAAATTCTTTCAGCATATTAAGTACAGTCTCTTCTTCCAGGTCGCCTACAGCTTTGGTTAAAGCCTCATAATCTAACATGTTTTTCGCTCCTTTTTCTTATTTTTTCTTACGCTCTTCCAATTTGGGGCCAATGATACCTTTACGGTAAGCATTGGAGAAGTTGCGGCAATAACGGTCACGCCCCAATAGTGCTTGCGTAGCCAAAAGCGTCGCCATCATATGCCTGTTCAGCGGATCCATAATGGCAGAATCCATACCGGCATAAATAGCCAAGCAGAAGAAATGCTGGTTTATGACCCGACGCAAAGGCATGCTAAAGGAAATATTGCTGAGTCCGGAAGTAATCTTAACGGTGGGATAAAGTTCTTTGACTCTTTTTAATGTCTCCAAGAATTTAATCATAGACTGGTTATCTGCAGAAAGTGCCATTACCAGTGGGTCGATATGAATTCTGTCCGGTGTAATATCGTATTTTGCAGCTTCATCTATCATTTGCCGGGCGATATTGACGCGAGTATCCACATCGGAAGGAATCCCTTTATTATCGCAAGTTAAAGCAATAACCTGCCATTCGGTTCCCTGGATGAGAGGATAAAGTACCTCCATTTTATCGCCCTCGGCCGATACTGAGTTAACGATACCGGGCTTTTTAGCACGACTAAATACTTTTTCAATCATTCTGGGATTAGGGCTGTCAATACAAAGCGGCGTATCCACCGCATCCTGAACGATATCCATCAACCAAAGCAAGACTTCTTCTTCCTGTTCAGGTGCAACACCGGCACAAACATCAATATAATGTGCGCCGGCTTCTGCTTGTTTTATCGCCAGATCGCGAATATATGCTTCATCCCTTTCCTCGATGGCTTTGCCGACTTTAGGGATAGTACCGTTAATTTTTTCCCCGATAATAATCATCTGTTTTCCTCCTTTTTCAGTCCCTGGCAGCTGCCTACCTCCGTATGTAACAGTCTACACAACATAATTTGCAAAAACTTTAATCTACATCCATTAGAGGACGTTTTTATGCCTTATTAAAAGCGTTCCCGTTTTTGCAAACATCATGCAATTTTCTCAGGAATTCCGGCAGAAAATCTTCCTGACTATACATGTATTGAAGTCTTAACTTCAATATAACATTAGCTGAGGCGTGCTGTCAACAAAAGGGAAAGAGTCTTTTCCAATTTTCTTATTGTTTAGTAGGCAGGACTTCATTCATACTACCCGTACGGTAGCCTTGTAAATCAACGGTGACATATGCATATCCAAGGGTTTTTAAATATTGATTAATTTCCGCTGCTTTTTTTATGATCATGGGCAGTTCTTCCGGCAGCACTTCAATTCTGGCCAAAGAGCCATGCAGACGCACACGAAGTTGGGAAAATCCCAGTTGCCTTAAAAATTCTTCCGCTTTACCCGTCATCTGCAGCTTCTCTTTTGTAATCCGTTCCGTATAAGGAATCCTGGAGGCTAAACAGGCCATGGAAGGTTTATCCCAGGTTGGCAGCTTGTACATTTGCGAAAGTTGCCGAATTTCATTTTTTGTTAAACCCGCTTCCTTTAACGGGCTTCTAACCCCCTGCTCTTTGGCGGCCAAAAGACCTGGTCGATAGTCACCTTCATCATCCACATTGGAGCCATCAAAAATGCAGGGCAAATGATGGCGATGTGCAATATCTTTTAGCCTAGCAATGAGCTCCTTTTTACAATAATAGCAGCGGTCGAGCGGGTTTGCCAGGATTTCATGGTTTTCTTCCAAGTCCAGATGTACCAGCTGATGCTTAAAGCCAAGCTTTCTAGCCAATTTAACTGCCTCTTGCGTTTCCTTATCCGTATAAAACATTGAAGCTGCGGTTACCATCAGTGCTTTTTCGCCAAGCACATCATGGGCGATTTTTGCCAGCAACGTACTGTCAACGCCACCGGAATATGCAATCACAGCACCGCCGCATGCTGCCAGGATCTTTTTTACCTTCGCCAGTTTTTGCTGTAAAGAAGTCATAGGCGCACCTTTGTTCTTTTTTTTCACAAGGGGTATAGATGGGGAAAGGGTCGACTGTAACAGTCAACCCTTTTTCGCCACTTGTGTTTTTTACTTTTATCTAATTTATGCATTCAACTCGGGCCATGTATTAAACTAACAAGAACATGACGAAGCCAAACATAGCTTCTTCATACCCCTGTAACCGGGCTGCCATGGCTTTTGCTTGGACTTCCTCAATTTCAGGTTCCTCTTTTTGCAAATATTCTTCCCATACTCTATAGTAATCAGATTTGATATTCATGCAAAACCCTCCTTTAGTAGTTGGCATTATGACCGACGTAATCCAGAACAGCTTTGATATTCTCAGGGTTCGCACTGCCTAATGTCAGCGGAGACTTATCGAAGTTAAAGTAATATCTGCCGCCTGGTGCCAGAATATCAAGCAATTCTTTGGCTTTATCCACACATTCCTCTTTAGTGCCTGTGTGCAATAATGTGACAGGATAGAAACCAGTAATAATATGTTTCTTGCCAACTTTTTCTTTAGCCAGTTTCGGGTCACCTTTTTCAAACCACAAAACGCAGTTTTCCGGCAACTCGGCAAAATGATCAAGGAAGCGCATCATATCTTGCTCCATGAAGATCAGAACCTTTAACCCAGCCTTGGAGAAAGTTTCCACGACTTCCTTAAAGGTCGGCCAGTAGAGACGCTCAAAATCTTTCATACGCATAAAGGGCGGCATATGCAACGGCATAAAGACTCCCGTATTCGGAGCCGGTTCGCCGGCGGGCATACCCATCTTAATCAACAGCGGGGTAACTGCCTTCACTGCAGCCTCAACTTTGTCAGGGATTCTGCGCACATCAAGCATGATGTTTTTGAAGCCCCTGAACTGGTCCGCCACAAAGTCGAAGGGTGCAGAAGGTGCAGCACTAAACAGGTTGGCATTGGCATAACCGTACTTGGCGCTTAACTTGGCGGTCACGGCGCCAATGGTGCCGAACTCTTCGCTAAAGATGGTGAAGGCTTTGGCCATGACAAGAGATCTGGTGACCGGATCGGTATCCAGATTTTTATAAAGTTTCGGCAGAACTTTTTCCATAATACAGTTGAGGGGATTTTCAATTAAAGCGTCATATTCATCCTCGTTTAGCCCTACAACTTCCGGATGCTGCAGCCAGCCACTGGAACCCACAATCCAGTTGATGGCACCTAAAGTTTTGTAAAGGGCAGGGAAGCGTAAATGAATGACAGGAAAATAATCGGCATAAAAATCTTGACAAATCTTATCACAGACAGTCTCAAAATTTGAGGTATCCCACGTTGCAGTTCTCAAGTCCATACCGACGTATTCTATCGAATATTCATACGTCAAAGCGGGTATAACCGGTACTCTCTTGGGAATTCGCCCCTCCAGGACATCAGTAATAATTTGTGTTCTTTCCTGAGCTAATGTTGCTGCATCACTCATATTTTCCACCCACCTTTAATATATTTTTTTGCTTGCCGCAGGAGTGACTACTGAAAACTTCTTTATGTACCCTCAGCCATTTGTTTTCAGGATACCCAGACGGAAAGCTTTCATACCATCACACCGGCAGCAAAAATTAAGTACCTACAAACTCCGCTCAACGGCAACAATAAACTTTGCAAACGAAGTACAGACGCCAGAAAACAACCAACTTGTCCACTTCCACGTGACCGCAAATACCGGTCAGTGTTATGGCATCGGCACACCTCCTTCTGGAATCTTAAGGAAAGTGCAACTTTTGCCAATAACTTTGTCAAAAAAGGTTTACATACAATAACATACAACAAAAGTATATCATTGTCTGAGTTTTGTGTAAATATAGTATAACAGATAATCATTTCCTTTGCCATGTCCATTTTTTCACACACAGGGACATGGCATTAGGAAAAGGAACGAATTAACTCTTTTACGGCTTTTTCAACTTCTTGGGGCGTTTTTGCTCCCATAATCTCCCTGGCAACCTTTTCTAGTACTTGCCGGTTATTATGGGTGTTATTTTTGTCTTCCATGCCTATTGCCTCCTTTAAATGGGATTGTTATTTATACACACCGTATTCACGCACAAATTCCGTTACGGCTTTAAGATTTTCCGCTCTGCCGTCAGAGGCGGAAATCATAGCTTTATTGGTGGAAAAGGCGAATCCACCGCCGGGGGCTAAATCATCAATTATAGCTTTACAGATATCAATACATTGTTCTGGAGTACAAAAATTTAATTCCTGTGTGGTAATACCGCCCTGGATAGCCATAGTATTGCCTAATTTTTTCTTTACCAGCCGCAGATCATCATCTTCAAAGACTCCCACTATGCGATTTTTCGGCAACTCCTGTAAATAGTCAAAAAGGTGGTCATATTTTCGCTCAAAAGCACATTTAACATTGTGCCCTCTGGCCACCAGTTCGTCGATAAGCTTTTTATAAGACGGCCAATAAACTTTTTCAAAATCCTTTGGATTTAAAAATGTGGGCAGATGCATGGGAATCAAAATTGATTTTCCCGGTTCTGGTTTAATTTTTTCTACTTCGTCCAAAGCATACTGGACAAGCACCATGCCGGCTTCCCGCACCGCTTCCGGCTGGCGCTTAATATCGCGCATAATACCACGAAAATCGCGTAAATAATCTAAAATAAAATCGACAGGAGCCAGCACCAGCCCGGAAATAGTATTGTGCAGGCCAAATTCTTTTTCGGCAATCTCATTATGTCTTTGCATCTGTTCGGCAATTTTGCCGCGTACAGCAAAAATTTCTTTAATCCCGTTAAATTTAGTCTCAAAATCAACATCATGGGCAAAAAGTTTAAACCTGCGGGGATAAATCTTATGCAGCAAAAATTCATACGGGTCGGCAATTAACTCCGGGTATTCTTCCGGTTCCATGACGGCGATTGCACCCGGATTAGTCTGGTGCAAGCCTTCTTCTGTAAAAGTAAAAGTGCCGCCACCTAAAATTTCAAACAGTTCGGGGCGATAGGCAACCACCGGCCCTATCTCCACAATATCCCAATAGAAATCGGTATAAATGGCACGCACCACTTCTTCCATCACGGCATCATTTTTAATCCCATCAATAGGTTTGTAGCCTTTATAGTAATAGGCCCACGTGGAACAGACACTGACAATAGGTACTCTTTGCGGCTGGCGGTTGTTGATAAAGTCGTCCATTAGTTTCTGCCGTTCAAGACGTAATTCCTCCACCTTGTTCATGGCCATCACTCCTTTTGCGAATCTAGTATTTTTGCTGAGAAAACGGAAATTTAAAGCTTGTGGAATCACAGTTTTTAATTTTGCGAAATTTCTATGTCATTTAGATTCTTTTAAGCACTAGTTATTATTTATTTTCTCTTTGGAGCCAATTAAATCCTTTAAACTAAAGAGATAATTTGTCGCACAATAATTTACGTATAGCCGTCCCTGACTTTGTCATACTAAAAAAAAGGAGGGATGGCATGGATATTAAACAAGCCGAAGAAATCATGAACAGTCCAGACAAAGTAGAAGTACAATATGAAGATGTTCCCGTTTGGATTGATAGCCTGCAAGGCAACATGGCAAATATCACTGTCATCGGAACCAACAAAAAAATGAGTGTTCCAGTGGAGCAACTGGAATACACAGGCCGCCCTGTAGACTCGGAAAACATCTACGGCCTGCAGTAAACTAGAGGCGCTAGGGTGCGCCTCTTTTTGCCTTTACTTTAAATTGCCACTCTTGGTATAATATTTTAAAGAATAAAGAAAAAGTAGGAGAAATGCATGTCGGAAAAATTAACTAAACGCCAGCTACAAGCACAAAAAACGCGCAACCGGGTCTACAATACTGCCGTTCGCTTAATGCAGACAAAAGGGTTTGATAATATAACCGTGGAGGAAATCTGCGCCAAAGCAGGTGTTTCCATCGGCTCTTTTTATAATCGTTTTAAATCAAAATATGATATTTTAAGTGCCATTTTTAACGAGGCCGACGAGTATTTTCAGAATGTAGTCGTGGACAAATTGCAAGAAGTTGCCACTGCGCGTGAAAAAGTTTTGTTGTTTTTTGAACATTACGGCAGCTACAATACATCCTGCGGTGTTGATTTTGTCAAGCATTTTTATCATGTGCAAAATAAAATCTTTATTACCAAAGGCAGGCAAATGCAAAACATTCTGCAGCAAATTATTTCCCAGGGTCAGAAAAACGGTGAGATACGCCAAGATATGCCGGTGGAAGAAATTGTGCAATATCTATTTATTGCCGCTAGAGGAGTTGTTTTTGACTGGTGCCAGCATGACGGCAAATACAATTTAAGTGAATATTTAGTTGGTTATATGGAATTGATGCTAAAAGCGATTTTGACGGAAAAGGAGAAAACAAAAGGAGTGTGAGCCGGCCTCACACTCCTTTTATTTTTCCCACTGTTTTTAAAGGCGGGAGCGCAGCCCCTGGTGATCAAAGATAAACAAGAGGATGATCAACCCCAAGGAACCGTTGATATAAACATCCTTTAAATCGAAAGTAAAGAAACCTTTGAGCCAAATATAATCTAGACTGCCGTCCCAAAAAACTTTATCCAAGAGGGAACAAATGGCGCCGGCAAAAAGTACGCTAAAGGTAAAGTCAAGCAACCCCGATGTAATTTGCCGTTTCTTTAAATAGAAATATAACAGTAAAATTGACACGATGGCAATTGCCACCACTATAATGTGACACAGGCGACATAAACCAAGCTGGAAAAGCGAGTTAATCCAGGAATAATCCCGGTTAAAAAGCGGCCGGAAATAAACCCATGGCGGCAATAGCGGGGTTTCAAGACAAAAATAGCAGCGATAAATAATGATTTTTATTACCTGTTCCACAATAATTAATAAGGGTGTTAACCACCAAATAATATTTATTCTCAAGTATAAAACCTCTTTTAAAGATTTTAATCTAACATTTGTTTAATTTGTTTGATGATGCCATTACCGTCGTAACCATAGTAGGCATACAATTCTTCCGGCGTACCCAGTTCAGCAAAAACGTCAGGGACCCCTAACCGTTTAAACTTGCAGGGAATTCCGGATTCCAACACCACTTCCGCCACAGCGGCACCTAAACCGCCCACAATATTATGGTCCTCCACCGTCACAATCACACCGGTTTCTTTGGCCGCTTTCACAATTGCTTCCGTGTCAATGGGCTTAATTGTATGCATATCAAGTACCCGAACATCAATGCCTTCTTTGGCGAGTTGTTGTGCCGCCACCAGACCGTTATAGACGCCAATGCCAACTCCAATAATGGTGGCATCTTTCCCTTCTTTGGCCGTAATGGCTTTCCCGATGACATATTCATAATCATTATCTTTATATACTAAAGGTTCTTCACCCCTGGCCACGCGGATATACACGGGGCCCGGATACGTAAGGGAAGCTTCAATTAATTTTACACACTGATTGGCATCAGATGGCGCCACCATGGTCATATTGGGGATGGAGCGCATAATGGCATAGTCGCAGACCGTATAATGCGTCGGACCACCGCCGGAAGTTAAACCGCCGTGCGTACCAATGACGCGCACAGGCACATCATTGTAAGCCATATCTGTATGAATCTGATCTGTGGCTCGCAGTGACAGGAAAGGCCCAAAAGCATTAACAAAGGGCATTTTCCCAGAAAGAGCAAGCCCGGTGGCAATGCCGATGGCATTGGGTTCGGCAATGCCCACTTCAATAAATTGTTCAGGATAAAGTTTGCGGAATTCATCCTGTTTACTTCCCACGGGAGCACCGTCAGAACAAATATAAACAATATTTTTATTTGTCTTTGCCAGTTCCAGTAATTTAAGCATAAATTTATCTCTGGCCGATTCTTTGGCAAGCATTTCAGCAAAATCCCATGTTATAGCCATCACTTTACCCCCTTGCCCTTCTCGCTTCCTCGATTAAGCGAATACACTCGTCTCTTTTTTCTTTGCTTAAGCCTCCGGCATGCCATTTAGGTTCATTTTCCATGAAAGCAATACCTTTACCCTTCACCGTATTGGCTATGAGGCAGATGGGTTTACGGCGTTCTACCGGGTCAGAAGGCGGTAATGCCGCCAGCGCCTCCACCACCTGTTTCATATCATTGCCGTCCTCAATAACACGTACTTCCCAGCCAAAGGACTCCCACTTGCTTGCCAGAGGCTCCAGCGCCACTGTATCCTCCGTCCAGCCGTTTCCCTGAATGCGGTTTCTGTCCACAATGGCTACCAAATTACCAAACTGATGATGCGCGGCCAACATCATGGCCTCCCAATTAGAACCTTCATTTAATTCACCGTCACCAGTAATGCAGTAAACACGCCAGCGAGCCCGATCCATACGGCCGGCAAAAGCCATCCCCACAGCGATGGAAAGCCCGTGTCCCAAAGAACCGGTGGAGGCTTCAAAACCTTCTATATACTTGCGGTTGGGATGCTGGCCAAATCTGCCGCCAATTCTGTTATAACCGTTATAAAGTTCCTCTTTATCATACATTCCCAGATCGGCAAAAATATTGTAAAACAGGCAACCTGAATGACCTTTACTGAGAACTAAACGGTCCCTGTCGGGAGCTTTAGGCGCCTTGGGATTAAAATTCAAAAAATGATAATATAAGGCCACGGCTATGTCGCACATGGAAAGGGCTCCGCCCAAATGAGCATGACCGATGGCATACGTCATGTCAATCAATTGTTTGCGAATATCAGCTGCCTTATCTTCCAGACGCCGCACTAGCTCCATATCAATGTTTTCCATTTTGATCCCCCTTTTTTTGGCCGGTAGACTGAGCTGTACCTCAGCCGGAAAGTTTTAATGAATACATTCGGCAAGTGGTGAAAAATATCCTTTTCTCCCGAAAAAATAGTCTTTACAGTCTCTTTATTGACAAGTAAAACAAATATCTCTACAATAGGGGTAATGATTTCATATCATAGCAAAATGCTTTGAAAGGCGCTGAATTTATGACAGATATACAAGCCATCGTTAAAAAACATTTTCCCCTCGGCAAAGAAATTCCCTTCACCTCCGTTGAGTTTAAAGAAGAAGTAAGAAAGCTTTGTGAGCAAAACACCTGCGGCAAATATGATAAATGCTGGACCTGCCCTCCGGCCATCGGTTCTTTAGAAGCTAATATTAAACAGTTTAAACAATACTCCCATTTTCTGCTTTTTTACCATGTTTATGAGCTTGAAAACAGTTTTGACTGGAAGGGCATGATGGAGGGAGGAAAAGATTTTACTACACGTTTATTAAAATTAAAAAAAGAACTTGCTACAAGCGGTGATTTTCTTCTCCTTGGAGCCGGAGGTTGTAATTTATGTGAAAGGTGCACTTATCCTGAAGGTAAACCTTGCCGCAGACCGGATGACGCCATTATTTCCCTTGAAGCATACGGCATTGATGTGATGGGACTGATGAAGACCAACGGGCTTAAATATAATAACGGGCCCAATACCATGACTTTAATCGGTGGGGTATTGTATAAAGATTAATCTAAGATTATGACGCAAAAAGTCGGGTTTTCTCCCGACTTTTCTTTTTTTGTCAAAAGATTTCTTAATAAGTTATTAAAGCTAAAATTTTGCCAATTTAAGCCGGAATTTTTTGCTATAATATAATGCGCGAGCTTGTAGAAAGTCAATCTTGATCCGGCAAAGGAGGTTAAGTCCAATGATGTGGAAAGAAAAGTATAAAATTGGCGTTGAACTAATTGATCAGCAACACGAAGAGCTTTTTCGCCGCGTCTCGGATTTTATCGGAACAGTACGTAGCGAGAACCCGTGGGACACAAAACTATCTAAAATTAAAGAAACGCTGGAGTTCATGAATGATTATGTCATTACTCACTTTCGCGATGAAGAGGAATATCAGGCCAAAATTAATTATCCAGGCCTGGAAAAACATAAAAAAATTCATGATGACTTTAAAGCGGAAGTTGTGGAATTTGTACGTCTCTTTGAAGAAACCGGTTTTGATGAAGATCTGGTCCAGCGTTTCAGCGGAAAACTTTTAGCTTGGCTAATAAACCACGTGGCGGGAATTGACCAAAAAATCGGTGAATTTGCCAGGAAGCAGGAGGTGCCGCATCATGAAAGCTGAATATGTTAATTCTTTCTATCAAGCCGCACAAGATGTTTTTAAAATTATGCTAGACGTGGGAACACAAAAAGATGATGTTTTCACACACGAAATTACAGATGACGGTGCCAATATTACCATTAAACTAAAAGGTGACCTTACCGGCACTATCGTTTTTTCTTTTCCCAAAGAAACTGCTTTAGAAATGGTAAAAATCATGTCCGGCATGGAGATGGACAAGCTTGACAGTTTTATTCTTTCCGCCTTAAGCGAAATTGTCAATATTATCTGCGGTAACGCCGCCACACACTTGCAAAAATATAACAAATCCGTGGATATTACACCGCCAGAAGTGGTGGAAAAGCCAAGTACAGAAGCCGACAAATGTGAACTTTTACCCCTAAAAACGGACATTGGTGCCGTAAAATTAAATATTCAGTTAGAAGAAAATCAAGAATAGATTTATTTTTTATCATAGTAGTCTAAATAATGGTGATACTTGCCGCCGCTTTTCCAGCCCAAAACCGCATCAAGGTAAACATTTTCTCCGGCGCGGAAAATTGATTTTTCCACCTGCTGAAAATTCTTCTTTAACTCTTTAATTAGTTTTTTGACTTCAAAGCGCTTGTTACCAATTTTTTTGGCAGCAACCATACAGGCGCAATTTAACGGCATAATGCCGCATGCATCCATAAAATTGATAATGGCCTCTTCCCGAATATAATAAAGGGGCCGAATCAGTTCCATGCCGGCAAAGTTTTGGGATTTAAGTTTGGGCAACATATTTTTAAAACTGCCCGCACATAGAATATTTAACATGGTTGTTTCAATCACATCATCAAAATGATGGCCCAGGGCTAATTTATTGCAGCCCAACTCCTGGGCTTTAGCATAAAGGGCGCCCCGGCGCATTTTAGCACACATATAGCAGGGATAATCACCTGCTATTTTTTCTGCAATGCGAAAAATATCTGTTTGAAAAATGTGCACCGGTATCTTTAAATGGCGGCAATTCTCCAGGAGAAGATTGCGAATATTAGGGTGATATCCCGGATCCATGGCAATAAACTCCAAAGCAAAATTTTTTTTCTTGTGCCGCTTAAGCTCTTGAAAAAGTTTAGCCATTAGTAAACTGTCTTTGCCACCTGAAATGGCTACCGCAATTTTATCTCCTTCTTCCACTAAATTATAGTCTCTGATGGCTTTGGTAAATTTACTCCAAATGGATTTACGGTATTTTTTTACGATCATTCTTTCTATCTCCGCCACAGGCTTGCGTTCCTGTCCCGGTATAAGTGTTTGGCAACCATCTCCGGCCAATTTACTAATTTCACTCATGTCCTGCACTCCAAGTAATTAGTATTTGGATTAGTTTTGCGATTATTTTACCTTCCCTTTTAGTATTTGTCCAATATTTTGCTTCTAAACTAAAGAAACCGCCCTCCCGCCGGGGTGCCATGAGGGCAGCTTCCTACTTAACTAAATAATTCGGTAATGCGTATCCCTAAATACTCCTTGTATAAAACAATTTCTCCACGCGCTACCACTTTACCGTTGGCCACAATCTCTACCGGATCATTGGCGACGGCGTCCAACTCAATGGTTGTCCCCACATCGACAGCCATTAAATCTTTTAATAACATCCGGGTACGCCCTAAAACACCGGTGATGCGAACCGGCACATCGCGTAAAAGCTCAAGGGGCACTTTACCTTCCTCTTGCTGATAATAAAAACCGGATATTTGCTCCTCTGCCAAAGGCGTATCCACTACCGGTCTTTTTATCTCCGGTTCTAAATCTACAGGTACCCTTGTAGGCGTTTCTCCTACTGGCGACTCTGCCACCGGTGGCTCCATTACAGGCGGTTCCGTCATTTGCCCTTCCTCGGCAGCCGGTTCAGCCACGGGTGGCTTCGCCACTGCCGGCTCCGCTCCGGATGGCTCTACCACAATTGCCTCATCATCCGGTTCCGGCAGCGCCGGTTCATCCAAGGGTAAATCAAAACCGCCCAGCATTTCCTGAACCATGGCTTTGGCAAAATCCAGTGGCAGTACCTGTAGCATTTTACTGTTGATATAATCGCCCACAATAAGTTTGAAAGTTATGAGCACGACCTCTTGCTTTCTTTCAACCTCACGCAGTTCAACTTTCTTTAATTCTTCTAAATATTCCAGCTCCGGCGGCGTAATATCAATTCTGCGATTAAACATTTCCGAAAGGGCAGTGGCAGATGAACCCATCATCTGGTTCATGGCTTCACTAACTGCACTTAAATACATTTCATCAAGTTTTTCCGGCACGGGTAAATTGGCATCTCCCATCATCATATTGGCAATGACACCGGCATCCCGGTCGGAAAGAATAAGCAGATTTGTACCGATAATACCCTCTACATATCTTACCCGTACCAAAACACAAGGAATATTATAGTTGCTGCTAATTTCTTCCATGCTTGTGCTTGTCACCACAGGGGCTGTTATATCTACTTTATGGCCCAAAAGCTCGGAAAGGGCAGTGGCGGCCGCCCCCATGGCAATATTGCCGCTTTCGCCAAGGGCATCAAGCTGTAATGGTGTTAACTTGCTCACAATACCCCACCCTTATCTTTGTGATTGCTTTATCCTTCTCCCATTTTCTGTGCCCGCTCCACGGGAGAAATAATTTCCGTAATCCGTACCGCAAAATGTTCATCTACAATGACCACTTCACCACGGGCAATTAATTTTCCGTCCAAACAAATAGAAACAGGCGCATCGGCATTTTGGGCAAATTCAACCACCGAACCAATATTTAGAGCCAATACCTCACCCAAAGTCTTTTGTGTTTCCCCCAAAGTTACAGACACTTGCATGGGCAAATCTAAAATACGTTCTAACCGGCGCGGTGCAGGCTGCTCTTTTTGCGGTTGTTGCACCTCAGCTGGCTGAAATGAGGTCTTGTCCTCTGCTTGCTCAGCATCCGAGAAATCAGCTAACAATGCATCAATCTCTTCTTGTGATAGCAAATCATTCATTGGATTTCTCCTCCTTTCCTACCCGTAGACACTGCACAGCACGCCGTCCTTTAATAGTACCTGCTTGTATTTCAAATAAAGGTGTATTTTCCACCCATAAAGACATGGGCTCATTTATTTTTTGGTTCAGTAAAATAACATCACCCACTTCAAACTCTAAAAAATCTTCCACTTTAACGGATGCTTCACCTAAAACGGCGGTTAATTCCACTTCCACCGGTTCTAAAGCAGCAGCAATAAGTTCTTTATCTTTTGCCGCCGTACGTGAGGCGGCAAACCAGTGCTGTGAAGTGAGATTAGGTACCACCGGTTCTAAAGTTAAATACGGGAAACAAAGATTCATTAAGCCCTTGGCTTCGCCGATGGTGGTACTGAAAGTCATTAAAGCCACCGTTTCGGAGGAGGCAATCATTTGGTTAAATTGAGGATTAGTATCCATGGCTTCAATTTTAGGCGTTAGTTCATACACATCCTCCCAGGCATACCGGAGGTTCTCTAAAACTTTTGTTAAAATGCGGCGCATCACCGTCAATTCAATTTCCGTTAACTCCCGGGTGTGGGCAGGCATTTCCCCGCGACCGCCAAAGAGCAAATCAATAATGGGAAACACAAATTGCGGGTTTGTTTCCAGCATGGCACTACCCAGTGATTCACTGGCGGAAAAAATAGTCATCAATGTCGGTACCGGGAGGGAAAAAATAAATTCCTCAAAGGTAATTTGTGAAACAGACTCTAATTTAATTTGAATATTAGTGCGCAGATAAACGGTAAGGAAATTGGAAAGGACGCGGGCAAAGTTTTCATGGATACTCATGAGGGTCCGTATTTGTTCTTTGGAAAACTTGTTAGGCCGCTTAAAATCATAGCGGGCCACTTCTTCCGTTTTTCTTTCAGTCTCATCCAACTGACCGCTTGATAAAGCCTGAATAAGCGAATCTATTTCTTCTTGCGACAGTACGTCTTTCATCATAGCACCACCAAGCCATTTTATTTACTTAAACTTTTTTCAACCTTATATCGGCACAGAAAAGCTTTTGCTTTAATTGTCCGTTCCCTGGCAACTATGTGCAGGATTTTGCCACAGTCCATTGAAATAAAGAGGATAGCAGGTAATTTTAGGAGGTTTGCACAACATGGAAAGCTCTACATATGAATTGATTATTGATGATAGTCGTCTGGAAGCAAAACTGCTTATTACTCCGGAATTTACCGGAGATGAAGCGGAGCTGGAAAAAATTATTTCCCAAGCGGGGATTAAATTTGGGATTAAACGTGAGGCGCTGGTGCTAGCTTTGGTACAACGGGGCAAATTTTATCGCATTGCCGAAGGTCTGCCGCCAAAGCCCGGCACTGATGATCGTATATATTATAAAATTTCTCAGGAAGACTTAACCGGTGAAATTATTCCGCAACTGGATTCGGACCTGCGTTTTTCTTATCAAGTTCCTTTTGTGGAAAAAGGACAGGTCATAGCCGTCTGGGAAAAGGGCAAGGATGGAGAAAGCGGTAAAGACATAACAGGAAAAATTATTCCTCCCCCAAAATGCCGTCGCTTTCATGTTACCTGTGGCAAGGGAACAGAATGCACCGACGGTAAAACCATCGTTGCCACCATTTCCGGCAGGCCGCGTTTAGTGCAATCGCTAAATAAATATCGTTTTGAAGTAAGTGAAGTCTATGTACACAATGAAGATTTAACCGTGGATATGCCCCATTTAAAATATGAAGGCGATATTGTGATCAGGGGGAATGTCATGGAAGGGTCTAGCATCAATGCTACCGGCAATGTGGACATTTTAGGCGATGTCATCGGCGCCACCATAGTTTCCGGCAAATCAGTACAAATTCGTGGCAATTTAATTCAAAGTACGGTGCAGGCCGGTTATAATATTAAAGCGGCTCAAGAGATTTCCGAGCTTTTGCAAAAAATCACTGATCATTTAGCCATTATTCCTTCTGTACTGGAACAACTCAAAGGGCAACCTAAATTCCAAAGAATACCTCCTGCCACTTTAATGGAAAAAGTTTTGGCGCTGCGCTATCCCGATTTTAATCAAGATCTGAAAACTTTAAAACAACTTTTTACAGAAACAGTTAAAGACACTCCGGAATTTTCCCGGCTTTTAGACTGGGAAAATTTTGTCAAAAAACTCTCCCCGCAAAACTGGCATCAGCCCAATACCATTCAAGAGTTAATTGTGGAAGGTAAGGATTTTCAGGAAAGGCTGCAAGATTTAGATACCATTCAAGCTAATATTGTCTGCAATTACACCCTTAATTCCCAGCTGACCGCCGCCCAGAATATTCTGGTTAAGGGACAAGGAAGTTTACATAGTCAATTAACTGCAGGAGACAGTATTGTCGTCACCGGTATTGTCCGCGGCGGTATACTGAAAGCAAAAAATGAAATTAGCCTCAACAAAGTAGGTTCAGAAGCCGGAGCTGCCACCACTTTGCAAGTTGACAATAAAGGCAAAATTGAAATTGCCATTGCTTATGAAAATACTTTATTTATCGTCGGCAAAAATAAACTACAATTAAAAAGTACTTTGCACAACTCCCGTATTAAACTGGATCAGGATGCACGCATTTCGACACAACCGCGGTAAAACTGCGGTAAAACTGCTGTCCCCATTTGGGGCGGCAGTTTTTTTAACGGCGAATATTATTGGCCGTCTGCAGCATTTCATCAAGGGTCTGTAGCGCCCGGGCATTGAGGGAAAAATTACGCTGGCTTAAGATCATATTGGTCATTTCGCTGACTAAATCAACATTTGCGCTTTCCAAAGCAAACTGTTTAATCCGAGTATGCGGACCGGGTTGCGCAATTTGGGGAGCTCCGCTGGCCGGACTGGCAGCATAAAGATTGCCGCCAAGATGAACCAGTCCCGCCGGGTTGTTAAAATACGCAAGCATCACTTGACCTAAAATGGTAACTTCACCGGTGGGCGTTGTAGCGGTAATAATTCCGTCTTCACTGATTCTTAGTTCCTGTTCCTCGGCCGGCAGCTGCGGAAACTGCACCCGGTATCCCTGCGGTGTAACCAGATAACCTTCCCTGTCTCTTTGGAATTCACCGGCCCGCGTATAAGCTTCAGTGCCGTCCGGCATGAGCACGCAAAAATAGCCGGGTCCAATAATGGCAAAATCAAGTTCCCTCCCAGTGGTTTGCAACAAACCGTCTCTAGTATCGGTACGAATAGCACTCATGGCCGTACCGGTTCCCGCTGTTACAGGTTTTTCCGTTCCCGGCAAAACGGCATTACCGCGCTTGGCTATATCTTGATACAGCAGATCTTTAAACTGTACTTCTTTTTTCTTAAAGGCCGTGGAATTAAGATTGGCCACATTATTGGCAGTTATGTCAAGCTTTAACTGCTGAGCCTTAAGGGCGGAAGCAGCATTACTAATTCCGCGTAGCATTTTCTCCCTCCTTTACAATCTCATGTTCCGATTTCATTGACGATTTTACCTGTCAGCTGATCATGGGCTTGCAAGACACGCTGGTTCGTTTCATAAAGGCGCAGTACGGCAACCATTCTTGCCATCTCTTCCGCCGGCTGCACATTGGCACCTTCCAGGTAGCCTTGTTGAACTTGGCCATTAAAAGCTATTTCTTCCTGTTCTGTGGTCCAAAGCCCGGAGCCTACTTTTTGTAGCTGGTTAAGATCGGCAAAATCCACCAAGCGCAATGTATCAATGACCTGCCCATCCACCAGAATTTGTCCTTGTGGTGTAATTTGCACTTCACCTTCCGGAAGCTGTACAGGTCCTAAAATTCCCAGAACCCGATAGCCCTCTGCTGTGACAAGGAAGCGCTCTGCATCCAGGTTAAAAGCACCGTTGCGCGTATAGCGGATTCCCTCAGGCGTCTCCACCGTAAAAAACCCGTTTCCGGCTATGGCCAAATCCAGCGCCTGCCCGGTTTCCTGTAAAGGACCCTGGGCAAAAGAAGTATGCTGCTGGTTTACAAGCACGCCCAAATCCAAACTACCAATAAGATTCCGTTGTTGCAGCCGCTTTTGGGGAATGCGCACCACATCCCTTTCCATTCCTGTCTGCAACAAAGTCAAATCCTGCTTAAAGCCGACGGTATCGCTGTTGGCAAGATTATTGCCGATGGTTTCCTGGCGGATAACCTGTGCCATCATCCCGCTAGCCGCCGTATACAGACCACGAATCATTCTTTTCACCCCTGTGCGTGAAATTATTTGTTGTTTAGGGCATGGGAAAATACTATGTTATGCTTTTGCTCTGCGCCACCCCAGAATTAATTCCACCTCACCCCTGCCCAACTGCAACCGGGAAGCAACCTCCGGCACCGACAGTCCCTGGTCATATAACTGGTAAACCTGCTGCCGCCGGCTGTTTAATCTTTTTTCCGTCCCCTGCTGCATCGGGTGTGCAGTTTCCGGCTGCCGTTGCAGCTGTAACAGTAAAGCTTCCAGTTGCTGCAGGCGTCCCTCCAGGGCTTCCTGTTGCTTTTTTTGCTGCGTTAACAGGTATTGCAGCATTTGTTTTTTCTCTTCCATTTCCCTCAGATTTTCCTTTAACGACTCAAGTAAACCGGCTAGAGCGATAAGGTCGGTCTGCATAGGCCGGTCAATTTTTTCCTGCAGTACACCGGCAAAATTATTTTCCTGTTTCCGGGAGAAAATTAATTGTAGTGCCGCTGCAAGCGTTAAAATTAAACCTGCAATTAACGTAAAATAATCCATTTACCAATCCCCTCACAAATTTAAACTTTCGTCAATTGGGCACGCAAACGGCTGATTATTTGTGCATGCAGCTGACACACCCGCGACTCTGACACTCCTAAAACCATGCCCACTTCTTTTAGTGTTAATTCCTCCTGGTAGTAAAGGGCCAAAAGCTGTTGATAGCGCTCCGGCAGTTTACTGATGGCTTCCTTTAATCTTTGCAGCTCTTCTTTATCGAGAAGTTTGTCCAAGGCGTCACTGGCATCCGCATCGGCCGGCAACGAAAAAAGAGTTTCTTCCAGGGAGATTAAAGCACTACAGTTAATATCCTGAAGCAGTTTCTGCAGCTTTGCCGGTGGAATTCCCAACTCCTGGGCAATCTCTTCTTCCTCCGGCTCCCGCCCTAAGCGGGCCCTTAACTCTTGCAATACTTGCTCCAGGTCACGCATCTGTTTAAAAAGTGAGCGTGGGAGCCAGGAAAGATTGCGTAACTCGTCCAGCATCGCCCCGCGGATTCGCGGTGTAGCAAAAGTTTCAAATTTAATCCCCCGTTTGGGGTCAAAACGGTGATAAGCTTCCATGAGACCTAAAACACCGGCCTGCACTAAATCTTCCTGTGAAATATGGGCAGGCAGCCCCATGGCCAGGCGGGATGCATGGTAGCGCACTAGAGGCAAATAGGCTAAAATTTCCTCTCCCTGTTCGCCTTCACCACTGTTTTTACTGTACTTATGACAAGCATAAGCATTAATCATTTTCATCTCTCCCACTACTCCGGTATTCGCCGGCGCTGTTGCTCAAAGATAAAGGAAATAATTTGTTCTTGTTCTGCCGGCGTAATCTCACAAAACTCTATCCCGGCAATTATTTTTTTCTTCTCATTTTCTTTGTGCCAGCGGACAATGCCGCGCAAAGTAAATTGCATGCGCTCGCCGTTACGAAGCGTAAAACGGACAATAATTTTATCATCTTTTTTCAACGCCTTTGAGCAGGTAAGTCTTAAACCACTGCCGGAAAGATTATTTATCTCGCCTTTGTACCATAATTTATTGTCCTTATCTGTACCCTCTTCTGTAAGCAATTGAAAAACACATGGGAGCACCAGCGGCAATCGGAATAAATGTCGGCGTTGGAGCCGCTTAAAGACTTTGGGGCGTGCTAAAATTAAAAGAGAAACTTCGCCGTTTTTTTTACGTCCCACCACTTGGGTGGTAAAGCCATAAACAGCATCATCACTGGTAAATTCAACGGTAGCGCTATCGCCCGGTTGCAAAAGTAGATATTCTCCACGTAAAACCGGCAAAGTAATGGTTATGGTTTCCTCGTCTAATTCCTGGATCATACTGGCATAAATCTCTTTATATTCAGGAGGTCCGGCAACAGTAATTTTTTGTCCGATAAAAAGACGGTTTTTACTCATACCAAACTCCTTGTCTCGTTTTCCCATAGTCTAGTTAAGCGACTAAAAAACTTGGCCAACCCGCGTGGCTTTTCCTTCGGCAGCTCCAGCAATGCACCGGCTATTTCTTGGATATTTTCTGCAGCCCGGCTCCGGGGAAAAAGGAGCATAAAAGGCTGCTGCTGTTTTACGGCTGCCATCACTTGTTCATCCGCTCGGATTGAGCCTAAAAATTTTAAATCTATTTGTAAAAAACGCCGGCTGACGGTAAGCAGGCGCTCTGCAATTTCTCGCCCTTCCCGCGCGTCTTTAACCATATTGACAATGACGCTGATTTTTTTTTGGCTGTGTTGTTGCGCCGCCACCTTGATAACGCCGTAAGCGTCACGCATGGCGGTAGGTTCCGGTGTTGTGACCACAAACATTTCATCGGCCGCTGCCACAAAGGAAAGAACAGTCCGTGATAAACCGGCACCTGTATCAATGAGCAATATATCCGCCAAACCCTCTAGTTGTATTAATTCCTCAATTAAAGCTTCCCGTTCCGCTTCTGCCAAATCCGCCAGTTCTGCTAAACCGGAACCTCCCGGAAGCAAGGTTATACCGGCAGGACCGGCAACGGCAATTTCCGCCAAAGTTTTTTTCTTTTGTACCACGTCAAGCAAATTATACCTTGGCACCATACCCAGCACCACATCGGCGTTTGCCAGGCCGAGATCGGCATCGAGGATATAAACTCGTTTACCAAATTTGGAAAGTGCTATGGCCAGATTGACGACAAAATTAGTTTTTCCCACACCGCCCTTGCCGCTGGTAATGGTGATGACGCGTGTCCGTCTTGGTGTTTTCAAGATGGGCGATTTTCTCTGAGCTGCTAACCGGCGCAACCGTTCGGCCTGATCCAAAAAACTCACCCCTTTAAAATAAGCTGCACAAGCTTATCCGCATCCGCCTCTTCCAAATCATCCGGTACACTTTGCCCCGTTGTCACGTAGGTTACAGGCAAACCGGTAGCGTAAGTGGTATTGATGATGGCACCAAAATTTGCAGTTTCATCAAGTTTTGTAAAAATTAAACGATTATAGCCTATTGAGCGAAACTTATCAACAATAAGATGTAAATCTTCTGTTTTTGTTGTTACACTTAAAACTAAAAAGATTTCCGCTTGCGGCAGGCGATTGATAAAAGTTGCCAACTCTTTTACCTGCATGGAATTATTGGCACTTCGCCCTGCCGTATCTACTAAAACAATATCCGCACCAGCTAGTTTCTCTAAAGCCGTCTCAATATCTTTCGGCGTCATCACAACTTCAATGGGGATATCGGTAATTTCGGCGTAGGTGCGCAGCTGTTCTACAGCTCCGATGCGGTAGGTATCAATGGTAATCATACCTACCTGTTTATTTTGGTATAAAGACAGGTGAGCGGCCAGTTTAGCCAAAGTAGTCGTCTTACCCACACCGGTGGGGCCGGTAAAAACAACTACCCTTGCCTTGGGCGGGAGTTTCTCTGTAGGCAAATATGCTTTCATTTTCTTTTGTACGATTAAGTCAAGCACTTCCTCCTTTAAGGAGTCGTTTGCCCCATACTCCCGCTTGATATCTAAAAGAACGGCCTCAGCCACTTTTGCTTCCACACCCCGGTCTTGCAGTTTCTCAAGGTATGATGCAAATATGCCGTCAGTTTGTATTTCCTGTTTCTGCTGTTTACTTACCAGCTGGGCCACCATAGCCTTTAATTCACTAATTTCATTTTCCCATTGCTTTGGTAAAACTTTTGCCTGGGCGGGTGGATAATTGGGACCATTAACTACGGCGGCTGTAATTTCCACTTTCGGCGGTGCCAGGAAACCAAGCAAGCCTTTCTGTCTCACTTTGCGGCTATGAATAATCATGGCCTCCGGCCCCAATTCCCTTTTAATTAGCTGCATACCTTCCTGCACCGAGTTGGCGACAAAAGTTTTAACCTTCAAGTTGATTCACCATCCCCACAGATTCTATTTCCAAACCTGCAACCACTTCATTAAAGGAAAGTACAACTAAATTAGGCATAAACCGCTCCGCCAATCGTTTTAATGGCAAACGAATCCGGGACGAAGTCAAAACAAGCGGTGTATAGCCTTGCATTGCAATCCGGTCGGCAAAGACGGCAATTTGTTTAAATAAGTTTTGGGCTGTCTGCGGCTGCAAGATCGGGAAGTTGCCGTGGGCAGTTTCCTGAATTGATTCGGCAATTTGCTGTTCCACCTGTGCGGAAAGTGAAATAACTTTTAGTGTTCCGTTATCTGTATAAAGGCCGCAGATAGTCCGGGCAAGGGCTTGCCGCACATATTCTGTCAACACATCCACATCACGTGTTGTGCGCGCATGATCCGCCAATGTTTCAAAAATGGTAACTAAATCTCGAATGGGTACGCGCTCGCGCAAAAGATTTTGCAGGACTTTTTGAATCTCACCCAAAGACAACAGATCCGGTACCAGTTCTTCCACCACGGCCGGCTGTTTTTCCCTAACCAGCTCAATAAAATTCTTAACTTCCTGCCTGCCTAAAAGCTCATGGGCATACGCTTTAATGGTTTCTGTCAGGTGGGTAATTAAAACAGTGGTGACATCAACCACGGTATAACCTAACATTTCCGCCTTTTCCTTGTCCTCAGCCGCAATCCATTTGGCCGGCAGGCCGAAAGTAGGTTCTGTGGTTTCATATCCATCCAGCTCTACCTGGCCGTCTATAGGATTCATAGCCAGATAGTAACCGGGGCGCAATTCACCGGAAGCAATTTCATTACCTTTTAATTTCAAGCGATAAGCATTAGGAGACAACTGTAAATTGTCCCGTATGCGGATGGGCTCCAAAACCAGTCCCAGCTCCAGGGCACATTGACGGCGGCAAGCAGTGATGCGCTCCAACAAATCACCGCCCTGGGAGTGGTCGGTCAAACTAATTAAATTGTAGCCGATTTCTATTTCAAAGGGCTCCACCACCAAGAGCTGATGGATGTCTTCTACTTGCAGCGGCCTCATAACTGTTTTTTCCGCAGCTTGCTCTGCCGCCACTTCTTTTTGTTTCTGTTCCTCCCCTAAAAGCAAGTAAGCTGAAGCACCGGCTAAAAGCGCCAGCATAAAGAAGGGGAAAAAGGGTATTTGTGGGACAAAACTCATAATTAGCAAGATTCCCGCCGCCAGCATCATCACCCGCGGAAAAGTTAAAAGCTGTGTACCTAAATCTTCACCGAAACTGCCTACACTGGCACTTCTGGTTACCAGCATACCGGCTGCCGTGGCCACTAAAAGCGATGGAATTTGAGAGACTAAACCGTCACCCACGGTCAGCACTACATAACGCTGAATAGCCTCTTCCACAGACATGCCGTGCTGCAGTACCCCAATAGCAAAACCACCGATAATATCAATTAAAACAATTATGATTCCCGCTATGGCATCACCGCGGACAAATTTACTGGCACCATCCATGGCTCCGTAAAAATCAGCTTCTTTCTGCAGGTTTTGCCGCCGCCGGCGTGCTTCTTGTTCATCAATTAAACCGGCGTTAAAATCGGCGTCAATACTCATTTGTTTACCGGGCATGGCATCAAGGGTGAAACGGGCAGCCACTTCAGCTACACGGCCCGAACCGTTGGTGATGACCACAAACTGCACAATAGTAATGATGATAAAAATGATTAAGCCGATAATATAATTATTGCCGGTGACAAAATTACCGAAAGCAGCAATAATACTGCCGGCATGCCCCTGGCCAAGGATAAGGCGTGTGGAGGCAATACTTAAAGCCAGGCGAAAAAGCGTTACCACCAGCAAAAGGGATGGAAAAACGGAAAATTGCAGCACATCGGTAGTAAATAAAGTTAAAAGCAGAATAACTATAGAAAGAGCAATGGAAACAGTTAAGAAAATATCCAATAAGAGCGGTGAAAGAGGCACGACAATGATCATGACGATGCCCACCACGGCTGCCGCCACAACCATGTCCATATTGTTTCTAATCCACTGCCAGCCGGTTTGGGCCGACAATCTTGCCATCTCATTCACCCTTTCACTACATTAGAAGTTACGCTGTACGTCCTTGCATCCGGTAAACAAAAGCCAAAATTTCGGCTACTGCCTGGTACAATTCCACCGGAATGGCTTGACCTAATTCAACCTGCTGGAACAACATTCTTGCCACCTGCTTGTTTTCCACCAGCGGGATCCGGTGCTCCTTGGCCAGCTCACGAATCCGCCGCGCCAGCACCCCCGCCCCCTTGGCCACCACCACAGGGGCGTCATCTTCCTTTTCGCGGTAACGTAGTGCCACGGCCAATTCCGTCGGGTTGGTGATGACCACGGTGGCACTGGGTACTTCATGCAGCATGCGCTGCATGGCAATTTTGCGCTGCACCTCTCTAATCCGTGCCCTAATCTGCGGGTCCCCTTCCATCTCCTTAAATTCTTCTTTAATTTCCTGCTTGCTCATTTTCAAACTTTTGTAATATTCATAACGCTGATACATTAAGTCGGCCGCCGCCAAGGCAGCAAAGGCCACAGCAACACGCACAGCCAGATTTAAGCCTAAAGAACTGACAATATCCCAGGTTTCCGCCGCGTTTTGATATAAAACTACAAATAAAGTTTCATAATTTGCGCGCAAAAATTGCCAAGCCACCAAGGCCACAATCACAACTTTTAAAAGCGATTTTAAAAATTCAACCAAAGCACGCTTGGAAAAAATTCTTTGCAAGCCGCTGAAAGGATTTATGCGGTCAAATTTTGGCGCCACAAGGGAGGGCGTAAACAAAAACCCCACTTGCAAATAACTGCTGGCAGCCGCCGCCACTACGGCTGTCAAGAAAACGGGTCCTAGAAGCAGCAGTAAATCTTTTACCACGCTTACCGCCAGGTCAGTTAAATTGCCTGCCGTCAACACGCCGGCACCCATTTCCAGGTATTTTCTCATCACCTGCAAAAAGTTTTGCCAAAGTGCGGGGCTTATGGCTAAAAGCAAAACTGTGATGGCAAGCAAATTAACAGCGGCGTTTAATTCGCTGGATTTAGGCACATGGCCTTTTTTCCTTGCTTCTTCCAGGCGCCGCGGCGTCGGTTCTTCCGTTTTGTCCCCCTCAGCAAAAAGCTGCAGATCAAAAACAACCGGCGCTAAAAAAGGCGCATTAAAATCATGAGATTTTCCTGGATTTGGGCAAATACATTTTCCAAGACAGGGACAAGATAAGGCAGAATCAAATAAATGGAAAATAGTGCAACCCCTACCTTCAGCGGCAGCCCCACCAGAAACACATGCAGTTGGGGCACCGTTTTTGCTATTAACCCCAGTGCCAAATCACAAAAGAAGAGAATGGCTAAAATGGGGGCGGCAAGTTGCAGTGCAATCTGCGCCATTTGGGCAAAGAATTCAATAAAAGGCGGGATCAAATTTACATGAAAGACTATTCCTCCCGGCGGAACCAGCGCCACGGAACGGGATAGTGCTAAAAATAAATGATGATGTGCGTTGGTGACAAAAAAGACGGCCAAAGTCAGCAAGTAATAGAACTGACCATAAATAGTTACCTGGCCGGCAAACATGGGGTCAAAAACGCTGGACATGGCAAAGCCGGCCTGCAAATCCAGATACTGCCCCGCCATGCGGACGGCGGCAAAAATCAGCTGGACCAAATAGCCTAAAGCCAAGCCAAAAATGACTTCCGCCAAAACCGCCAAAACATAGGAGAAAAAATGCCCCGGCAAAGTTAAAGGTGTTTTGATGTTGGCCAGATATACCAGGTAGGCAAAAAGTCCCGCGAAACCGATTTTTGTCAGGGCAGGTGTACCACGCCAGTTAAAAAAGGGTAAAACCACCATTAGCGTGGTAAAACGGATAAAAAGTAAAAAGTATATAGACCAAAAGGCTAAAAAATGTGTAAGCGGCATTTTTTACCTCTACAACCCTAAGGTAGAAAGTTGCGTAAATAATCTGGTGGTCAGATCAATCATTATATTCAGCATCCAGTTGCCAAAAAGCAAGACACCAAGAAAAATGGCGATAATTTTCGGGACAAAGGTCAGTGTCTGCTCCTGAATTTGGGTGGTAGCTTGTAATATACTAATCCCCAGCCCCACCAGCAAACTAATCAAAAGCAGCGGACCTGCCACATAAAGGGCTGTCAATACAGCTTCCCGGGCAATGCCCATTACAAATTCTTGAGACAAATCATTCTCCCCCTAGTGAAAGCTCTCCACCACAGATTTAATTACCAGATGCCAACCATCCACCATCACAAATAAAAGCAGTTTAAAAGGCAGCGAGACCATCACCGGCGGTAGCATAAACATACCCATGGACATTAATGTACTGGCCACCACCATATCCACAATTAAGAAAGGAATAAAAAGCATAAAACCCATTTGAAATGCCGTCTTCAGCTCGGAAATCACAAAGGCAGGCACTAAAATATTCAACGGGACGTCATCACGCGTTTGGGGACGCGGTGCGTCAGCAATAGTATAAAAAAGAGCCAGATCTTTTTCCCGGGTATGGCGGAACATAAATTCCCGCAAAGGCTTAGCGCCTATTTCCAGTGCTTCTTCCTGGGTCAGCTCGTGATTTAAATACGGCTCCACGGCGGTGGTGCGAATTTCCTGATAAACAGGCGACATAATAAAGATGGTTAGCAGTAAAGCCAGTCCAATTAAAACCTGGTTGGGCGGAGCCTGTTGAGTTGACATGGCACTGCGCAGAAAAGACAGCACCACCACAATCCGGGTAAAGGAAGTCATGAGCACCAGGATGGCCGGTACTAAAGTGAGGACGGTCAGCAATAATAGGAGCTGCAAAGAACCCACAACCTGTTCCGGTTCCGTGGCAGTTCCCCCGACCTCAATATTCAGGTTGGGAAGGGGCAATGGTTGCGCTTGTGCCGGAGCAACCAAAATTAGCACCAGCAGGGCTGCCACACTGCAACAAAGATATTTTTGTCCCTTGTTTAGTTTAATCATCGTCATCACCCTGCTGCCGGGAAAAAGGAAATTTAGCTTTTTGTGCTCGCAAAATTTCTGCAAAACCGCCAATGGTCTTTTTTTCCGGTAACTCAAGTTCATCGGCGCTAATTTCCTGCAAGTAGGTAATTTTAGTGGGCGTCAAACCGATTAAAAAATAGCGGTTCCCTGCTCTTATCAAGCATAGTGCCATTCGGGGGGCAACAGACAAACGCTCAAGAATCTCCAGATTTCGCCGGGCATATAGATTGCCGCGCTGCAAAAACGGCATCAGGTAACGCAAAGTATAGTAGGCAAGAATAACCACCAAAAGCAGACTGCCCGTGACTCTAACAAAGGCAAGAAAGCTGTCCATTTTACTCCACTTCTCCGGATTTTGCTTTGCGCGGCTTAAATTCCACAATCCGACAGGCGATCTCTTCATTAATTACCACAACTTCTGCATCGGCAAAGCGTTTACCGTTTACGCGCAAAACGGCATTGTCACCGGCTGCACTGTCTAGGCGGATAACGGATCCTTCCTCCAGCTGCAGGATTTCCCTTACCGTCAGGGTTGTCCGTCCCAGCTCCAAGGAAAGTTTTACCCCCACATCGCGGAAAAAAGTTAAATCTCTTTGTTTACTGCCCAAAGGCTGCGGCGTCAGCTCCGGAAAAACAACTTTTTCCACCACATACTCCCGCGCAGGAATGTTTTCCTCCGGGGCGGGAGGCTCCTTTGCCGGCTCACTTGCGGCAGCATCTGGTGTCTCCGCAGCTTCTGCCGTGACCGGTTTTTCTGCTTGTAAACGAAGCATTAATTCTTCTATTTCCTGCTGCGACAGATTTTTTCCCTCCATGGCACACCTCTATTGAATAATAAATTCAGTAAAATAAATTGCTTTAATTTCACCCCGGCCCAGCACCTTATTCACCGCATCCAAAAGCTCCGCCCGTAGTTTCTCCAAACCGTCATCTTTGGCCAAATCTATAGCCGTCCAGCGGCGCAGTACGGTAATGGTTGTATCCCGCAATTGAGATTGACGCCTTTCCAACTCCTCCAGCAATTTTTCATCCTCATAAGCCAGCACCACGCCTGTTTTCAAATAACGGCGCTGATTGCTGTCATTAAGGTTGACGGTAAAACCTTCCGGGCCAAAAAGTTCATAGAAGCTTTCTTCCATCTTTTTCGCTGCAGCCGTTTGCTTGGGCAGGGAAAAGAAAGCATCACCTCTGCCCAGGTTGTAGACACCTAGCAACAAGACCAAGAGCAAAAGCAAACCGACCAATACCAGCAAGACAATTAAAAATACTTGCGTTCTACTTTTTTGTTCACCTGCATTGGCGGCCATTTTATTCGTTACCCCCCTTATCCAGCAAATTTACATTGGATATTACGATATTGACGCGACGGTTACGGGCCCGGCCTTCCACTGTATCATTACTGGCAACCGGGTGGTACTCACCGTATCCTGTTGCCAAGAAACGTTCAGGCGGCATATGGTGTTTTTCAATAAAGTAGCGAACTACGCGCACAGCCCGGTCAACAGACAACTCCCAGTTTGACGGATAACGCGCCGTATTAATTGGCACATTATCGGTATGCCCCT
>JAAYMK010000139.1 GCA_012521405.1 Bacillota bacterium | reverse complement strand
AAACAACATCAATGATGGCTTCACGGTCTATGGCATGACAAATGGCCCAACGGGCTTCTTTAGATTCAAGCGGGTTGCCGGGTAACAAACTAAATAAAACAACATCATTATAGCCGGCCTTGTTAACATTAACATTATAACCAAGGGATTTTACATAATCGATTTCGGCAATGGGAACCCTTGCCATATCTACTTCGCCTGTTTCCAATGCGTTGACAAGCTGTGAATCTTCATTAATAATTTTAAATTCAATGTTCTTAATCCCAGGCTCGCCACCCCAATAGTCATCACGTGCTGTCGCCTTCAAGTGACTATTTACCACATAATCGGTAACTACGTACGGGCCTGTGCCTATGGGAGTACGTGACAAAGCCACTTCGTCATAAGATTCTTTATCCATAATTAACATGGAAGCAAATCCGGGTTCCTGGGCAGCGTTGTACTCCGTATACCAAAGATCAATGGTATACTCATCAATGATTTTCGTCTTTTCAAAGTCAACAGCCTTGACGTTCAGGGCAAATTGTGGGTTTTCCTTGCAAAGCTCCATGGTGAACATAACGTCTTCTGCCGTAAACGGGTTACCGTTGGAAAAAGTTACACCTTCACGCAACTTTAATGTATACTGAAGGTCACTGACCCGCTCAAGATCAGTGGCAAGAATCCACCTGCGCGAACCATCGGCCCTGGTATCATACAGTGGCTCGTAAAAAGCATATAACGTGCTTACAAAACCACCTGTCACTCCCAACGGATGGAGCGTCCCACTGTCTTGCATGGCAGCAATTTTCAATGTTCTGGCGGAATTATCGGAGCTTTTGCCTGGATCTGTTGCTTTATCATTGTCATTCCCCCCGCCGCAGGCTACAAGTGTCAGCAGCAAAAGACATGAAAGCAACAGAGCCAAAACTTTTTTGATTTTCTTCATGATGTTAACCTCCTTGAATTTTTCTTTTAGAGATTATTTATCTCTTTATAACGACAGCACAAAACAAAATGTCCGGGCGAACTTTCTTCAAGTTTTTGCGGTTGTTTGCATTCTTCTCTGGCATACTCGCAACGCGACATAAAGCGGCAACCTTGTTCCGGGTTCACCGGTGAAGTAATTTCACCACGAAGTAATATACGCTCTTTTTTATGATGGATATCAGGAATGGGAATTGCCGAAAGCAGTGCCTTTGAATAAGGATGTAAGGTATTTGCAAACAACTCGTCCGCCGGAGCCTTTTCCACGACCTGTCCCAGGTACATCACCATAATATCATCAGATATATATTTAACTACGGATAGGTCGTGGGTAATGAATAAGTACGTTAAGCCTCGTTCTTCTTGTAAATCCAGCATGAGATTGATAATTTGTGCTTGAATAGAAACATCTAGCGCAGACACAGGCTCGTCACAGACTATAAATTTCGGTTTTAACGCCAATGCACGGGCAATGCCGATACGTTGACGCCGGCCACCGTCTAACTCGTGAGGATAAGCGTTTTCTAATCGGGAGGCAATGCCCACAGTGTCCATCAGCTTCCGCACCTCGGCAAGCATCTCATCTCTGGACATACCTCCACGTAAGATTAGTGGCTCCATAATGGTTTCACTTACCGACATCCGTGGATTAAGTGAAGAGTAGGGATCCTGGAAAATAATCTGCATATCCTCCCGCAACCGGCGTAACTCTTTTTTCGTCGGGTTTGTAATGTCCTTGCCGCCAAAAAAGATGTGGCCATCAGTGGGCTCGGTCAAATGCAGTACCGTACGTCCAAGGGTTGTCTTACCACAGCCGGATTCACCTACAACCCCCAGGGTTTTTCCCGCATCTAAAGTAAAACTGACATCATCCACAGCATGTAGCAAACCGGCGCGGACCCTGAAATATTTTTTTAAATTACGCACTTCAAGCAATGGAGTCATACCGCACCACCCTTAACCTTGATGCACTTAACAATATGCCCGGGGGCAACCTCCACTTCCGGCGGTACTGCTTCCGCACACTCTTTACACGCTTCAGGGCAACGTTCGTAAAACTTACAACCCTTTGGCAAATTGGTCGGGTCGGGCATCATACCCTTAATGGGCTTTAAACGCCGTTCTTTTGTGTCTAATTTCGGTAAAGAACCAAACAAACCCACTGTATACGGATGAGCAGTATGCTCGAAAATATGCTCAACAGTACCGTATTCCACAATTTCACCGGCATAAACAACGGCAACGGAATCACAAGTGTTAGCCACCACTCCAAGATCATGTGTAATTAAAACTACAGATGTACCGAGCTTCTCTTTTAGTGATTGCATCAAATCAAGCACTTGCGCTTGAATGGTAACATCAAGTGCTGTGGTAGGCTCATCAGCTAAAAGCAATTCCGGGTTACAAGATAGCGCCATGGCAATGACTACACGCTGTTTCATGCCGCCGGAAAACTGGTGCGGGTATTCACTGTAGCGCTCCATGGGGATACCGACCATTTCCAGCATATCGCAGGCACGACGTTCTGCTTCGGCGCGGGAGATTTTATTATGTTGCTGAATTGCCTCTGCAATCTGAAAACCGACTGTTTCAATGGGGTTGAGCGCCGTCATGGGATCTTGGAAGATCATGGAGATTTTTCCGCCGCGAATTTGTCGCATTTCTTTTTCGGAAAGCTTTAATAAATCTGTGCCGTTAAAAATAATTTCTCCCGAAACAATCCTTGCTGTAACTGTTGGTAAAATACGGAGAATACTGCGGGCGATTGTTGTTTTT
>JAAYMK010000138.1 GCA_012521405.1 Bacillota bacterium | reverse complement strand
TGATGCCGGAAGGAGACAGGGATTTTCGCGGTTGTACTAAACGTATTGCCGAGATTGTTAAATCTGTACCGGTGCCTGTCATTGTCAAAGAAGTTGGGTTTGGTATAGCCAAGGAGCAAGCCCAAGTGATTGCCTCCCTGGGGGCAGCCGCCATTGATGTGGGTGGAAAAGGAGGCACCAATTTCATCGAAATTGAGTGCCGTCGCGCCAAACCGCCACGGGAGAGCGCCTTAACCAACTGGGGCATCAGTACGCCTCTGGCTATTCTTGAAGCCAAAACCGGTGCTCCTGAACTGGATATTATTGCCTCGGGCGGTGTCAACAACGGGCTGCTGGCGGCAAAGTCGCTGGCCCTGGGGGCAAAGGCGGTGGGAATTGCCGGTTTAGCGGCAAAAGTGCTGCTAACCCAAGGCAAAGAGGCACTGAAAAGGCGCTTGCAAGCTGTGGTGGAAGAATTAAAAATGGTTATGGTGATGACAGGCAGTTCTACCATCAGTGAACTGCAAAAAATACCCGTTGTCATTACTGGAAAAACGGGAGAATGGATGAAGGCCCGAGAACTTGTGCGCTAAAGTAAACAGGCTGACTTTTTCGTCAGCCTGTTTTTAGTTGACAACCTAATGGCCAGCCTCTTGCCTGATTTGGGGCCATCATTACAATCTGTTACTGGCTAGGTATCTCTATTATTTAACTGCAGCAGCAAGCTCATATACCCACTTTTCATCAACAGTAGCCGGGAATGTTACGCTTAACTGATAGTACCGTTCCCCCTGAGGCCAGCGCAGTTCTAATAAAGTGGGAATATCTTCCTTAGAGGCCCAATAGTTAGCCCAGTCTTCGGGAACGTTTTTCTCCGGGTCCAGCAGGTATTTATAACCTGGTAGGCCGTTTATTTCAGTTGGTTCGCCTGCAAAGGGAAATTGGGATTCTGGCGGCTTTGTTTCATATTCTGCTAGCGTTATAGTAATATTTTTATCGGCAGCAATCCATATTTGGGTCACCACATTACCGAAGGAATGTGAATGTATATAAGTTTGGGCCCGGATGTATTCTGCCGGCAGGCCTGTCAAAGAGGTAACTTTAAAGCCGGCTATCCTTGAAGCTGTCTCCAGTTCCTGCGGCCCACCTGTAATAAATACCATGCCACCAGTAGTAGTATCAACGGTAATTTTTGTCACGTTAGGCAGCCACATATGCTCAGCATATTTGTTTCCAATATACCAGATTGGTCCTTTATCGGGAGGGAGAAGTTCCCCGGACAAAGAAACCGCAAAAAGACCGCCCGTTGCAAACACAGTATTTTCATCGGCAGAAGTAAGCTTGACAAATTTATAATAATCTATTCCCAGATATTGAAGCAGTTCATTAAAAAGGAACCCTTTTAATGTTAGTGTTTCTTCATTTCCTGTATCATTTTCCTTGGTTATTTTCTGCTCAACAAGGGGCAGCTTTAAAAAATCATCCGCAGTCAGCTCAGCTAGTTGCGCACCTTCTACTTCAATGTAAATATCAGCGTCTTTTAACTGGCTATAAATGTCATCACCAGTGTTGGCTAAAAGTGCGGCTGCTGCAGAGACTACGACTACCACAACCACAATGATTATCCCAATCAGCAGATAATCTTTTTTATTTTTCGTCCTGTCACCCTTTCCCATTCTTTATATTTTAACCTCCTTAAAGAGAAACAGCATAACACCTGCTTATGGCGTATGTTACTTTACTGGTATTTAAT
>JAAYMK010000137.1 GCA_012521405.1 Bacillota bacterium | reverse complement strand
GAATTACATCCATGAGGAACCTCCGCCTCCTTTTAGGGGGTATTCATTCTGCTAGAATGTGAGGTTCCTCTTTCTATTTTAAATAGATTTTTCCTTCAAAAACCTATAGTAATTTTACACTAACGCGTATGACCGTGGTAAATCTTTAAGCACCCTTTTCTTCCTTTTCATTTTCCTCCGGGGTTAACCAATCTTCCATCTCCAATGCGGCCAATTGAGCCTCTACCAAGGAGCGAAAGCGCATTTTATAAATTTGCGCCTGTTTATAAACTTCTTCATGTTCCGTGAGCATACGACTTGCTTTATAACGGGCCTCATCAATAATCCGGGCAGCCTCTTTTTCTGCCTCACTGCGAATTAACTCCGCTTCTTTGGTGGCACTGCGCTTTACATTTTCCGCAGTTTCCTGTGCCACCACAATGGCATTATGTAATGTTTCCTCCAGTTTATGATAGTGACTGATTTTTTCTTTTAACTGGGCAATTTGTTCTTTAGCGGCCACGTTTTCTTTAATTAATTCCTCCAAATCTTTAGCTATGCGGTTCAGAAACTCGTCCACCTCAACAGGTGAATAGCCGCGAATAGAACGACTAAATTCTTTATTCTGGATATCAATCGGCGTTAAAGGCACGCTTACCCACCCTCCAATTTCCGCACCAAAGCTTAACAATCTTATGGTTATCTTTGGTTTTTTCTAACATTTCGCTTAAAAGTATAAAAAATCCTGCAGTTTTTAAGTGTATTTTTTTAAAAGCAGGTGTATGCGCCCCTTTTTGCTGACCCCCTGCACTTCGGCAACCTCCACACGTCCTCGTCCGGCAACAGAAATAATATCTCCTGCTTTGACGGCTGTGGCGGCGCTTTTTACTGTTTGCCAATTTAATTTCACATGCCCTGCCCGGATGGCAGGAGTCAGTTTACTACGGGAAAGACCAAAACCAGAACTGGCCACTGCGTCAATCCGCAGGCTGGCCACTGTAGTTTTAATCTCACGTACTCGCACCGGCGGAGGCGATAATTCCGCTGCTGCAATCTCCTCTACAGTAACACTGTATCTTCCCACCTCACGCCAATGGGTCAAGATAAAAGCGGCAATTTCCGGGCAGACAATAATCTGTGCTTTTTCCTCCGACAAAACTAAAATATCGCCGATTTTTTCACGTCTTAAACCCAAACCTAAAAGGGAGCCCAAATAATCGCGATGCGTTAATCCTTGCGCCTGCTTGCTTACTTTTGCCTGTAAAAAAGACAGCGGCACGTCAGCCAAAGAACTCTGCCATTCTGCCGGGAAAAGCAAAATACGGGCACGTTCCGCACCGTCGTACCCACCCCAGGTTATTTGTTTTAACCCTTTAAAAAAATGCAGCACATTATCGGCAATGCGTTGTTGAAAGGGATCAAAAAAATCAGTAAGCTGCACTTCACCTGTTTTTTCTGCTTTCACAGCCCGCTCGACAACTAAACTTGCCGTTTGCCGCTCACTTTCTTGGGTAAAATGCTGTAAAATCTTTTCCTTGTCCATAATCTCCTCCCATTAATTAAAACAGCAAACGCCACAATAAACTACGCACAAAGCGCAAGAGCAGCATTGCGATCAGTGGAGAAAGGTCAAGATAAAAGCCCGAACCCAGTTGGATTGGCATTAAAAGCTTACGAATTGGAGCTAAAAGAGGCTCAGTCAACATGTAAACTACATGACGTATTTGCCAAATAAACGGGTGAGTATGCTGCCCTAAACGTAAAAGCGGGAAAATAATTCGGGCAATCAAAAACCAATAATAAATCTCTATAACCAGATCAAGCAAGGCTTTCAGTTTAAATCCCCACAATGGCAACTGTACCACTCCTACTCATCCAGTGTCACTGTGACGCCATGCTCATTTAATTCCCTACGAATCTCCGCATTAACTTCCACTTGCGGTGGCGCAAAAACAAAAATTTGCTGGCTAACTTTTTGCATGTTTCCGTCCACTGCATAAGTTGCCCCGGAAATAAAATCAATAATCCTTCTGGCTGCTTCCGTTTCCGTTTCTTCCAAATTAACCAGCACAGGTTTTTTGTTCTTAATATGGTCTACAATGGCTTGTGCTTCCTCAAAAACCCGCGGTTTAGTAATCACAAGACGCATATTTTTATTATTGTTTACACTATGGAGATTAAATACATTTCCCCTGCGCGTCGTTTGATTTCTGACAAACTCCACATCACTAATAGTTTCCTCTTCCTCTTCTTCCTCAATCAAACCTAAAAACGTCAGAATTTTATCCCAAAATTTCGCCACCTTCATTCCCCCTAATTAGGTCTTTGCCCAAAAAGTAGACTCCCTACACGAACAAGATTTGCTCCTTCTTCTACCGCAACCTCGTAGTCGGCAGACATACCCATGGACAAATATTTCATCTGCACACCTTTTATTTTCGTACTTGTAAAAAGCTCATACATTTGGCGAAAATAAGGCCGCACTTCTTCCGGATTGGTGCAAATGGGAGGCACTGTCATCAGTCCCTCTATGTGCAGTTGAGATAAAGTGGAAACATCCTGCAAAAAATCCTTGACTTCACTGGGATCTACTCCGGCTTTTTGCTCCTCCCTGCCGATATTTACCTGAACCAGCGCACGTACAATATGTCCCTGCTTTAGAGCTTCTTTCTGCAATGCCTCGGCCAGTTTCCAGCGGTCCAAGGAATGGATTAAAGTAAACTTACCCACCACATGCCTAACTTTATTTGTTTGCAAACGCCCAATAAAATGCCAGTGAACTTCTGGAAACGCGGCAACTTTAGGCAATGCCTCCTGTACCCTATTTTCACCAAAATTAGTAATGCCTAGCTGGATAGCCTCGGCAATTACCGGCGGTGGAACAGTTTTTGTCACGGCAACAAGCTCCACTTTTTGACCGCGGCTGCGTGCTGCCGCCAAGGCAATTTTTTCTTTGAGCAATTTTAGATTCAACGCCAAATTATTCATAGCTGCTGACCTTCCTCTACCCACGACGGATTAACAATGACCGGAAGTCCGGGCTGAATACCGTCAATTACCACATGATCTTCTTTTGTTTCTAAAACTTCCACTTTGCGAAATCTGACTTTTGATTTAATGAGCACATAGACGCCCACTTCATTATCCCGCAATACAAGGGCTGAAGCCGGAAGCATAATGCCGCGGGCGCTAGCATAAATAATTTCTGCCTGGGCAAAACGCTCACGGTAATACCCGCTGACTTCCTCCTGCAACTGGAAAACGGCAGTGACAAGTTCCCCTTCTGAGCGGATTTCTCTGATTTTTGCCACTACCGGGTTTGCCTCATTTTGTGCAAAAGCAAAGTTTATGGCCACTTTGCTTTGTTCTTCGAGCTTGACAAAGCGATTTCCTGCAAATTGCGCCACATAGTACCAGGGAAAATTATCGACTATTTTAAACAAAAAACTGCCCTTTTGCACAAAGGCGCCCTCGGCCGTTCCTTGACTTGTCTCTGCTTCCGCTTCTAACTCCTTTTCCTCTTTAGGCAGCTGTGAGGGATTAATTTGACTTAAGCCATGGGGTTGTAAAGATTGCTCAAAACCGTCCAACTGCCGGACAAATATTCCCGGTTCGGGAGCGGTAACCGTCACTGTTGAACCACTCACGGTGGTAATTTTCGCCACCGGAAAACCGCTTGGCACTCGTTCACCTTCCTGCACCAGCCAATGTAAAATACCACCGGTTGGCGCCGCTACCACTTTTTCCTCACGCACCAAAACCCCGTCAACGGCCAATGTTTGCTCCAAAACACCTTCATAAGCAATTACTGTTTCCACCATTAACTTAGCAGCCAACTTCCTGCCCGCAAGCCAAACCAACAATAGAGCCAGCAGTAAAAACAAGAGCAATAATATCCGGTCCTTTATGTTGCGCTTTTGCTTTTTGCCGCGCTGCCCTTCTATGACTGTAAACTTTCTTTTCCTTACTTTATGCATTTTTGCCTACCATCTCATGGAAATTATCCCTGCCATCCGGCCTGTCAAGCCACCGGCGGCACGATACGAGTAAAAAAGGTCAGTGCGGCAATGCGTACAAAACCGGCTGCGAAACAGGTTGCTTTCTTTAATCCCTGCTTCCAGCAGCTCCAAAAATTGCAATCCGGGTAAATCTAAATAAAATGCATGTTCAACTTGTTTTAATACTTGCCGCCGGAAACGCTCGGGGACAGCTTCCACCACTTCGTCCCCCACGCGGTAGCAGCAGGGACCGATGGACGGGGCTAATACCACCCGAATATTTTCCCTTTGGCAGCCGTACTGGCACATTGCTTCTACCATTCGTGCCCCCATGCCGGCAACGGCTCCGCGCCAGCCGGCGTGGGCTAAACCGATGCAGCGTACATTTGGCTCATAGAAAAAAAGGAGGGTGCAGTCGGCAGCATGGGCCATCAATACCACATGGGGCTCCAGCGTAAGCAAACCGTCTGTAGCCGGTAAGGCATCTCTATAATTTGCGTGCCCCAAGCCCCTTTCCTTTGCCCCTACACGGCGAATAACCGTGCCGTGAACCTGTTGGCAGGTAATGACGTTTTCCGGTGCATAGCCTAAAGCGGCCGCCAAACGGCGCCGGTTTTCCCGGACATAGTTAGGATCATCGCCCACATGCAGTCCCAAGTTCAATTCATCATATGGAGGTGGGCTGATGCCGCCCTGGCGCAGGGAAAAACCATGGACCAGTCCTGCAGCGGACAAAGCGGCAAATTGCAAAAAACGTATGCCGCCCATGGCAACAATTTTTTCTGCAGCTTTACCTGTTTTAACCATAATCCTGCCCCGCTTCACGTTGGTGCAGTTCCGAGAGAACCACCTGCCCTGCAGCCAAACTGGCCGGCACATCAATAATCCGCTGATTGCGAGATCCGCGGTACAATAAGCCTAAATCTTTTTCTTCCTGTTTAAAAGGTCCGTCAATCAACAGGTCGCAAGCAGATAAAAGTGCTGCCGTGGCCGTATCGGTCTGGGCCCTGGCTTTTAGTTCTTCAAAGGTATAGCCGCTGTAAACTACCAGGTGAATTTTTTGTGTCTTGAGCTGAGCCGCCAGTGCAGCCAGGGCTCGCGCCTGCAAGAAAGGCTCTCCCCCAGAAAAAGTCACACCGCGAAGACGTTTTTCCTGTAGTATTTCTGCAGCCAAAGCATTCACATCCACCCAATAACCGCCGTCCGGGTCATGGGTTTGCGGGTTATGACAGCCGGGGCAAGCATGCGGACAGCCCTGGGTAAACACCACTGTCCGCAAGCCCGGTCCGTCAACTACACTGTTTTTATGCAAACCGGCTAATTTAAGCCGCACTTTGCCACCTCCATCCAGCAAATATATACTCCAGTTTTTTTGTTTCCTGCCGCTGCCGGCATCCTAGCGGCAATGTGCCCTGCGATCACGCAATTCCGCAAGTTTTGCATTGTTAAAACGATCCTCTGTGGAAAGATAACCGGTAATACGGCGGATTCTCCGGATATCAATCCCTCCGCAGTTGGGGCAACTGTCATCAATGATACCGCTAAAACCGCAGTGGCGACATTCATCAATGGGATAGTTGATACCACCATAGCCGATATCTACTTCGCTCATGTGCCGTACAATCTCTTCCACAGCTTCATAGTTGTCACCGGGGGGAGATTCCAATTCCACATAAGCAATATGACCGGCATCAAGGTACTGGTGATAAGCTCCTTCAATTTCTAATTTATCAAAAAGAGACATAACATAATTAACCGGGATATGCACAGAATTAGTGTAATACTCTTTATCGGTAATCCGTGGGATAATGCCAAAGATTTCACGATCCAGCTTTACAAAACGGCCTGACAATCCTTCAGCGGGAGTGGCATAAAGAGTAAAGTTTAAATCAAACTCTTCGGCAAACTGCTTTACCCGTTTTGACATATGAGAAATAATCTTGAGACCCAATTCCTGCGCTTCTTTATCTTCTCCATGATGTTTGCCGATTAAAGCAATGAGGGTTTCCGCCAGCCCAATAAAGCCGATGGATAAAGTGCCGTTTTTAATTACCTCCTTAATGGGATCGTCCGGTCCCAATTCTTCTGATCCCATGTACAATTTCTGCCCCATTAAAAACGGCAAATCCTTGGCGCGTAAATTACCCAGAATCTCAAAACGATGCAAAAGCTGCCGCGCCGCCAGACGCATCAGGCGATCCAATTCCACAAAAAAGAGATTAACATCCCGGGTTTGTAAAGCCAAACGCGGCAAATTTAGGGAAACAGGAGCAATATTGCCGCGGCCGGCAGAAACTTCCGCACCATGACGATTGCCAATGACACGTGTCCGGCAACCCATATAAGCCACTTCATCCCCGTACTTGGCATTAAAACTGGCATCCATAAAGCTAAAGGTGGGATTCAAACGCTTGCCTGCCACACGCATGGCATACTGAAACAAATCGTAATTAGGGTCGCCCGGATTTAAATTAACTCCTTTTTTCAGCCTAAATACTAAATTGGGGAAAATGGGACTTTCGCCTCTGCCCAATCCTCTTTCAAAGGCGCGTAACACGGCCCAGGTGATAGCACGACCCATTTTGCTTGTATCTGTACCTAAATTAAGCGTAGAGAAAGGAACTTGCGCTCCGGCACGCGAATGCATGGTGTTGAGATTATAAATTAGTCCTTCCATGGCCTGAAAGATTTCTTCTTCATCTGGCTGCTGCGGCATTTCGGCAATGATTTGCGCCATGGCCCGATCAAAATGCGGAAAGCTTTGCCCGCCAAACATATCATTTTGGTTGCTTTGCAGAATAATGGCCGCCTGGGCGGCAGCGGAAGCAATTCGCTTCGGTGGGCGGATATAACCGTAGCCGGTATTAAAGCCCTGGCTTAACAATTTATAGAGATCAATTTGCAGGCAGTTAATTGTTTTGCCGTAATAATCTAAATCATGGATATGGATCATACCGTTAATATGTGCTTGGGAAAATTCCTCAGGCAGTAAATTCGTCAGGTAATAGCGCTTACTGGCGGCACTGGCAATTTGCAACATTTTCGCCGAAGGAGAATTGGAAATATTGG
>JAAYMK010000136.1 GCA_012521405.1 Bacillota bacterium | reverse complement strand
TTACCCTTGAAGAGGGTGTCGAGATGGTCATGCCCGGGGATAACGTACAAATGCAAATTGAATTAATTACTCCCATTGCCATTGAGGAAGGTTTGCGTTTTGCGATCCGTGAAGGCGGACGTACAGTCGGTGCCGGTGTTGTTACTAGCATTATCGAATAATATTAGTAATAGTTTGCATTTGCTTATGATGCCTCGTTAGCAGACTTGCTGGCGGGGCTTTTAAAACTTTTGCTTGACAAGTTTTCTTGCTGTTTAGCGAAAAAACCGGTGTAGTTTTGGGTAATTTAGGTATGATGAGATTATTGATAAAAAGTTTGACAACAGCCTATAAAGTGTGGTAAATTTGAAAAAGTGAAATTCAAGGCTGTTTATTAAAAGTAAACTGGTGCCGGTGATTGTAAACAAGCTTTTTCTATTAGTAACCTGCTAAGGGAAATAAAAAAATGCCGGTATAAAGCCCAACATCTGTTGTAGGGGGTGGGAGCAATGCGTGTAAAAATTACTATGGCTTGCGGTGAATGTAAGCGTCGCAATTACATTACCACGAAAAACAGGCGGACCACACCGGATCGCATTGAGTTAAATAAATATTGTCCGTTTTGCAAAAAACATACCGTCCATAAAGAAACAAAATAGCAGTACTTTTGTTTCCGTAGCAGGTGCCGGCGATGAGTTTTAATAAGGATGTGGTGAAATGGCCGCAAACGTTAAGTCTTTAACAAAACATTTGAAGGAAGTCAGGCAGGAACTAAAAAAAGTTCACTGGCCTAACCGGAAGGAATTAACTACCTTCACTTCGTTGGTGCTGGCCGGTATTATTTCCGTCGGAGTATTTTTTTGGTTACTTGATACCGGATTTGCTGTTTTGCTTAAGTTGATTCTCCAATAAGTAAGGAGGTAAAGGGGTTATCCCTTAACCAATGGAAAAGAACTGGTATGTGGTGCACACATATGCAGGCTATGAAAATAAGGTGAAAACTAACCTGGAAAAGCGGGTAGAATCCATGGAAATGCAGGACAAAATTTTTCGTGTCCTGGTTCCCATGGAGAAAGAACTGGAAGTTAAAGACGGGAAAAAAAAGACAACCTTAAAAAAGGTTTTCCCTGGATATGTTTTAGTGGAAATGATTGTGACCGATGACTCTTGGTATGTTGTGCGCAATACTCCGGGAGTTACAGGCTTTGTGGGACCCGGCTCCAAACCTATTCCCCTTTCGGAAGAGGAAGTAGCACAAATTTTACAGCAGATGGGATTAGATGAGCCGAAGCCGAAAATTGATTTTACCGTAGGGGAAAGTGTACGAGTTATTGAGGGACCGTTTGCCGACTTTATCGGTAGTGTTGAAGAAGTAATGCCTGATCGCAAAAAAGTTAAAGTACTTGTTTCAATGTTTGGCCGTGAAACACCGGTTGAACTTGATTATTACCAGGTAGAAAAGCTGTAAAAGAAAGATGAGGTGAAACTAGGTGGCAAAAAAGGTAATCGGCGTCATCAAATTGCAGATTCCTGCCGGTAAGGCTACTCCTGCTCCTCCCGTCGGCTCTGCTCTCGGTCAACATGGTGTTAACATTATGGCTTTCTGTAAAGAATTTAACGAGCGTACCGCGCAGCATGCCGGCCTGATTATCCCTGTAGTCATTACCGTGATGGAAGACCGCTCCTTCACTTTTATTACAAAAACGCCGCCGGCATCCGTATTGCTGAAAAAAGCAGCCGGCCTGGAAAAAGCTTCCGGTGAGCCCAACAAAAATAAAGTAGCGACTATCTCAAGGGATAAAGTGCGGGAAATTGCAGAGCTGAAAATGCAAGATTTAAACGCCAATGATGTAGAAGCTGCCATGCGGATGGTGGAAGGTACCGCCCGCAGTATGGGTATTGTTATTCAAGGTTAATTTAAGCGTGATAAATCGGTGGGAGAGGTGTTGCCGCCTCGTTAATACCACAAGGAGGGAAAAAGATGGCAAAGCGTGGAAAAAAATATCTCGATGCCAGAAAAAAAATCGACCGGGAAAAATTATATGATCCTGATGAAGCATTGAATTTAGTGAAAGAGACGTCTACCACAAAATTTGATGCTACGGTTGAAGTGGCTGTAAGACTGGGAGTCAATCCTAAACACGCCGACCAGCAAGTCCGTGGTGCAGTTGTACTGCCTGCCGGAATCGGTAGAAATGTAACTGTCGCCGTTTTTGCCAAAGGCGATAAAGCCAAAGAAGCAGAAACAGCCGGTGCCGATTATGTGGGAGCAGAAGACTTGGTAGAAAAAGTGCAGGGCGGCTGGTTTGATTTTGATGTGGCCATTGCCACACCGGATATGATGGGTATGGTGGGAAAACTGGGACGTATCCTTGGTCCCCGTGGTTTAATGCCTAACCCTAAAACCGGAACTGTCACTATGGATGTGGCGCGGGCCGTTAGTGAAGCAAAGGCCGGTAAAGTGGAGTACCGTGTAGATAAAAGCGGTATCATCCATGTGCCCATCGGCAAAGTATCCTTTGACACGGAAAAACTATTGGAGAATTTTTACACTTTAATTGATACGCTAATTAAAGCCAAACCGCCCGCAGCCAAAGGCCAATACCTGCGCTCCATCGCCGTTACTTCCACCATGGGACCCGGCGTTAAAGTGAATCCGCAAAAAGCTGCTGCTTTGGGTAAATAATGTGGAAAAAAAGCGGACTTTGTCCGAAAATGTATAGAATAACTGCATAATCTCGTTTTGGCTGTAGACAGCAGGTGTCCTGCTGGGGACTTAAGGGGAAAACCGCCTGCCGAGGTCGGAACGTCATCATGAAGTTTGTCTTGCATGTGAATGCAACGATGATGGCCTCCGTGTGTCTACACGGAGGCCATTTGCATCAACTGGGCTGTTGAAGGAGGTGGACAGGTGAGTATAACAAAAGCTGAAAAGCAAAAAATCGTTGCCCAAGTTAAAGAGGATTTAGAAAAAGCTAAAACTGCCATTGTGGCTGATTATCGTGGTCTAAATGTGGAGCAGATAACTAAATTACGCCGCGCCTTACGGGCAGAAAATGTAAAATTTGTCGTGGTGAAAAATACTTTGGCCAAAAGGGCGGCGCATGAGCTGGGAATTGAAGATCTTGATGCATATTTGGAAGGCCCCACAGCCATTGCTTATGGTTTTGATGATCCGGTCGCGCCGGCAAAAGTGTTGGTGGATTTCTCCAAGGAATTTGACAAGCTGGAAGTAAAAGGCGGTTTGCTGGAGGGAGCACCAATTGATGTAACGCGGATAAAAGCACTGGCTTCTTTGCCGTCGCGCGAAGTATTGCTGGCGCAAGTGGCCGGCACCTTTGCAGCTCCCATGACCAACTTTGCAGGAGCGGCGCAAGCTTTGTTGCGTAAGTTTGTGGGTACACTGGATGCCATTAGGGAGAAAAAAGCAGCAGAAGCATAAAATTTTAGCTGTTGTTGTCTGGCAACCTAAATTAATTTTCTTTAATAGTAAACAAAAAGTATTTTAAGGAGGATATCAAATGTCTAAAGTTCAAGAAGTATTAGATATCGTAAAAGAAATGACCGTACTTGAGCTGTCTGAACTGGTAAAAGCTTTTGAGGAGGAATTTGGTGTTACAGCTGCAGCACCTGTGGCCATGGCTGCCATGCCTGCTGCCGGTGCTGATGCCCCCGCTGCAGAAGAGCAGTCCGAATTTGATGTTATTTTGAACTCGCCCGGTGAAAAGAAAGTTGCTGTCATTAAAGTTGTCCGCGAAATTACAGGTCTGGGCTTGAAAGATGCTAAAGAGCTCGTTGACAGTGCGCCCAAACCGGTTAAAGAAAAAGTCAGCAAAGAAGAAGCTGAAGAAATTAAAGCTAAACTGGAAGAGGCCGGTGCCAGCGTTGAGCTGAAATAATTGTGTATAAAAAGGCACCCATTACGGGTGCCTTTTCCTTTTCTGGGAAAATGTGTGGGCATGATTTCCAGTAAGAGGACGGCAGCTTAAGCTTGTGGTGAGGTCAAAGCTGCACGCCGCCTGTGGGGTGGCAAGCCTGAGGATAAGAAGGACGCACCATGTAAAAACGAAGTGCTTTCCTTGTGTTTTGGCGTGCGGAAATTATTTTTTCTTTTCTTGACTAATGGTAGCCTTTGTGATATTATTATACACTGCTTAACAATGCCTTCTTTGCTATATTTATGTATATAATTTGTTGCTTGGGAAAGAATAAAATTTTATCATGTTCCAAAAAAAGACAAAGTACTAGTTATTTTTATTTTAAAAGAAGGTATTGTTGTTTTTATATTTTTGCGTGGGTAAAACCTAGGGACAGGAGTGAATGCCTGAATGTTCAAAACCATCGACGCGGGTAAAAGAAAGCGCCGCAATTATGCCCGGATAGACGAAGTCCTGGAACTGCCCAACTTGATCGAGATACAGAAAACTTCTTATAAATGGTTCCTGGAAGAAGGACTTCAAGAGGTGTTTGCTGAGATCTCTCCGATTCAGGATTTTACGGGAAATTTGGTTCTAGAGTTTATAGGTTATTCTCTAGGGGAACCCAAGTATTCCGTAGATGAATGTAAAGAGCGTGATGCTACTTACTCAGTACCTTTACGTGTCCGTGTCCGCCTGATCAACAAGGAGACCGGTGAGGTCAAAGAACAGGAAGTTTTTATGGGTGATTTTCCGTTAATGACGGAAAATGGTACTTTTATTATTAACGGCGCTGAACGCGTAATCGTCAGCCAACTGGTGCGCTCACCCGGAGTATATTTTAGCAGCCAAATCGATTTTAGCGGAAAGATTCTTTATACTGCAACTATTATTCCTAACCGTGGTGCTTGGTTGGAATTTGAAACAGATGTTAACGATGTGATTTATGTCCGTGTAGACCGTACTCGGAAAGTGCCGGTTACGGTGCTTTTGCGTGCCATCGGTTACGGACACAATCAAGATATAGCGCACCTGTTTGACCATGATGCACGCATTCTCAACACTTTAGAAAAAGACCATACCGATTCATTTGAATCAGGTATTTTGGAGATTTACAAACGCCTGCGTCCCGGTGAACCGTTGAACGTGGAAAATGCGCGTTCGCTTTTTGAATCGTTATTTTTTGATCCTAAGCGTTATGATTTTGCACATGTAGGTCGCTACAAAATGAATAAAAAATTGGCTTTCATGCCCAGAGTAAATGGAGCCAAACTGGCGGAAAATGTTACTGATGCGGACGGTAACATTTTAGCCCGGGCCGGCGAGACTGTGACACCGGAGCTAGTCCGCACTTTTGTGGACAATGGTGTCTTAAAAATCCGTGTGGAACAAGATGAGCGAGAAGTAACCATTATTACTAATGAGCAAACTGACGAAACCACAAAGCACTTGACACGACAGGATATAGTGGCCGTGGTCGGTTATCTGTTGAATTTAATGGATGGAGTCGGTCAAATTGATGATATTGACCATTTAGGCAACCGCCGGCTACGCAGTGTGGGAGAACTCTTACAGAATCAGTTTAGAATCGGTCTTTCCCGTATGGAGCGCGTTGTGCGCGAAAGAATGACTATTCAGGATGTTGATGCCATTACGCCACAAGCTCTTATTAATATCCGGCCGGTCATAGCTGCCGTAAAAGAGTTTTTTGGTTCCAGTCAATTATCCCAGTTTATGGATCAGACAAACCCTTTGGCGGAATTAACCCATAAACGCCGCCTATCAGCCTTGGGACCCGGTGGTTTAAGCCGGGAACGTGCCGGTTTTGAAGTACGTGACGTGCACCATTCTCACTATGGCCGCATGTGTCCCATTGAAACACCTGAGGGTCCGAATATTGGCTTAATCGGTTCGCTTTCCACCTATGCCCGTATTAACAAATATGGCTTTATTGAAACTCCGTATCGTAAAGTTGATAAAGAAAGCGGTCGTGTCACTGATGAAATTGTCTATCTCACAGCAGATGATGAAGACCAGTACACAATAGCGCAAGCTAACGCCGAATTGGATGAAAACGGATATTTCCTTAGTGAACGTGTTACTTGTCGTTATCAAAATCAAACTGTTTTGCGTCCACCGCACATGATCGATTATATGGATGTATCACCGAAACAACTAGTTTCGGTGGCTACAGCCCTAATTCCCTTCTTGGAAAACGACGATGCTAACCGTGCCCTGATGGGAGCCAACATGCAGCGTCAGGCGGTGCCGCTTTTGCAGACGGAGGCGCCGCTGGTGGGGACAGGCATGGAATATAAAACCGCCAGGGATTCCGGCGTGGTTGTTATTGCCAGAAGTTCCGGAGAAGTAGTTTATGTTTCTTCGGAAATGATTATTATCCGGCGCGAGGAAGATCCGGAAGCTCCCAATAGACTTATTAACGGACGGACCGGAGAAATTTTCGCCGGCGAACCCCATGCCCGCTTTCAGCGCGGCTGCGACCTTTATAAGCTGCAAAAATTTAAACGCTCCAACCAGGGAACATGTATGAACCAGCGTCCCATAGTCCAAAAAGGCCAAAAAGTTGTGGCCGGTGAAGTAATTGCTGACGGCCCCTCCACTGATCAGGGCGAGTTAGCTTTAGGCCGCAATGTTTTAGTTGCCTTTATGCCCTGGGAAGGCTATAACTATGAGGATGCCATCTTGCTAAGTGAAAAGTTAGTTAAGGAGGATATTTTTACCTCCATTCATATAGAAGAATATGAAGCAGAAGCCCGCGACACTAAACTTGGACCGGAAGAAATTACCCGGGATATTCCCAATGTGGGCGAAGATGCGCTCAGGGATTTAGATGAGCGTGGCATTATTCGTATGGGCGCAGAAGTCCGCGCCGGCGATATCCTTGTGGGTAAAGTTACACCTAAAGGTGAAACGGAACTGACGGCAGAAGAAAGACTTTTACGGGCCATTTTCGGTGAAAAGGCCCGTGAAGTGCGCGATACTTCATTGCGGGTACCCCACGGTGAAGCCGGTATTGTGGTGGATGTGAAGGTGTTTTCCCGCGAACAAGGGGATGAACTGCCTCCGGGTGTAAACCAGTTGGTCCGTGTTTATGTGGCGCAAAAACGAAAAATCTCCGTAGGCGACAAAATGGCAGGACGTCACGGCAATAAGGGCGTTATTGCCCGCATTCTCCCGGAAGAAGATATGCCTTTCTTGCCTGACGGTACACCTGTGGAAATCGTTCTTAACCCCCTTGGTGTTCCTTCCCGCATGAATATTGGGCAAATCCTGGAGACGCACTTGGGATGGGCAGCAAAAACTTTAGGCATCCATATTGCTTCTCCTGTTTTTGACGGTGCGCGGGAAGAAGATGTCATTAATGCTTTTCACGAAGCAGGTTTGCCGGAAACAGGCAAGTGCATCCTGTATGACGGTCGTACAGGAGAACCCTTTGATAATGAAGTTACCGTGGGCTATGTTTACATGCTTAAACTGGCTCACCTGGTTGACGATAAAATTCATGCTCGCTCTACCGGGCCCTACTCACTGGTTACACAGCAGCCTCTGGGTGGTAAAGCACAATTTGGCGGGCAGCGTTTTGGCGAGATGGAAGTATGGGCCCTTGAAGCCTATGGTGCTGCCTATACTCTGCAAGAGATTTTGACAGTTAAATCTGATGATGTTGTCGGTCGTGTCAAAACATATGAAGCCATTGTAAAAGGTGAAAACATACCGGAGCCCGGTGTGCCTGAATCATTTAAAGTACTGGTAAAAGAATTGCAAAGTTTAGGACTGGATGTCAAAGTTGTTGATGTCGAAGAAAATGTGGAGATGGAGATTCGCGAAGATGAGGAAGAGGGCGAAGTCAGTGATTTAGGGGTGGCAGGGGAAAGTGATATGGAGGAAAAAGAAACGGAAGCAGAGGAAGACAGCGTTGCCAAGGGGATAATTCCGGCGGAAGCAGACGAAGATGAAGAGGAAGAAGAAAAAGAAATTGATGATGTTCCGGAAAAAGAGTTGGATGAAATTGATTTAGAAGAAGATGAAGATTTGGCCTTAGATGATGATTTGAAACTGGATCTGGAAGAGGACAGCGATCTTGATGCTGATTTTGATGAGTTTGACGACTTTGACTTTGATAAGGACTTAGATGATGACGACTGTTATTTGCGCAAACGGAAGCGTTACGGTTACGATGATGACGAGGAGTAGGGGATGAAACCCCACAGGCAAAGGTCGCATGGATCTGGATCAAGTTGAAAGGGAGGATCTGCCCTTGCTGGATGTAAGTAATTTTGATGCCCTAAAAATTAGTTTAGCCTCTCCCGAACAGATTAGAAAATGGTCACGGGGTGAAGTGAAAAAGCCGGAAACTATTAACTATCGGACTTTAAAACCGGAACGGGAAGGTTTGTTCTGCGAAAAAATCTTTGGACCCACGAAAGACTGGGAATGCCATTGTGGTAAGTATAAACGTGTTCGTTACAAAGGTATCGTTTGTGATCGCTGCGGTGTAGAGGTAACTAGAGCCAAAGTCCGCCGCGAGCGGATGGGCCATATTGAGTTGGCAGCCCCCGTGTCGCACATCTGGTATTTTAAAGGCATCCCCAGCCGGATGGGGCTGCTCTTGGATATGTCGCCGCGGGCTTTGGAAAAGGTACTTTATTTTGCTGCCTATGTAGTCATTGACCCGGGAGATACTGGTCTGATGAAAAAGCAGCTGTTAACGGAAATGGAGTATCGCGAATACCGGGAGAAATACGATCACCTTTTCCGCATGGGCCGCGGTTTTAAAGCCGAAATGGGTGCAGAAGCCATTAAAAAACTTTTAGAGGAAATTGACCTGGATGAGTTGGTCGAGGAGTTGCGGGCTGAAGTGCGCAACTCCACCGGACAAAAGAAAATTCGGGCTGTTCGCCGCCTAGAGGTGGCGGAAGCCTTCCGCAAGTCCGGAAATAAGCCCTCGTGGATGATTTTAGAGGTCATACCGGTAATCCCGCCCGATTTGCGCCCCATGGTGCAGTTGGACGGCGGCCGCTTTGCTACTTCCGATTTAAACGACCTTTACCGCCGGGTCATTAACCGCAATAATCGTTTAAAACGCTTATTGGATTTAGGGGCGCCGGACATCATTGTCCGTAACGAAAAACGCATGCTGCAAGAGGCTGTAGATGCGCTCATCGACAACGGCCGCCGGGGACGTCCGGTGACAGGTCCCGGCAATCGTCCTTTAAAATCACTGTCTGATATGCTAAAAGGTAAGCAGGGTCGTTTCCGTCAGAACCTTTTAGGAAAAAGGGTGGACTACTCTGGCCGTTCGGTGATTGTGGTGGGTCCGGAGCTGAAACTATATCAGTGCGGGCTGCCGAAAGAAATGGCTTTAGAGTTGTTTAAGCCCTTTGTGATGAAAAAGTTGGTTAATGACGGCTTTGCACATAATATCAAAAGTGCTAAGCGCATGGTAGAAAAAGTCCGTCCCGAAGTGTGGGATGTGCTGGAAGAAGTCATTCGCGATCATCCTGTTCTGCTAAACCGTGCGCCCACACTACACCGTTTGGGTATTCAGGCTTTTGAACCGGTTTTAGTAGAAGGACGTGCCATTAAAATTCATCCTTTGGTATGTACAGCATATAACGCCGACTTTGACGGTGACCAAATGGCCGTTCACGTCCCGCTGTCTGCAGAAGCGCAGGCAGAGGCACGGCTCTTAATGCTTTCGGCCCAAAACATTCTTAACCCCAAAGACGGCCGTCCGGTGGTAACTCCCACCCAGGATATGGTGATCGGGATCTACTACTTAACCGTAGAAAAAGCCGGTGCCCGCGGTGAAGGAAAGGTTTTCTCTTCACCGGATGAAGCTTTGCATGCTTATCATACGGGTACGGTGGAGCTGCATGCCCGTATTGCCCTTGATGTGAGAGACTTTCCCAAACCCCTTAACAGCCTCAAAGAAAATAAGCCGCAAAATGCCAAATTCTTTATTACCACCGTGGGAAAAATAATTTTAAATGATGTTTTCCCGTCTGATTTTCCCTACATTAATAATCCTGACTTTGCGGCGCCCGTCCTGCCGGAAGATTTCATTACGGAAGCTGACAAAGGAAAAAATCTTGCCGAAATTATTGCCGCTCGTCAGCCCCACAATGCTATTAAGCAAAGCTTTCTGGGCAGTATAGTTGCCTTATGTTATCGTAAATACGGCAACACACGCACAGCGGAAATTTTAGATAAAATTAAGGATTTGGGTTTTGCTTATGCTACCCGCGCCGGCATTACCGTCGCCATTACAGACGTTACCATTCCGGAGAAAAAGCAGGAAATCCTGGCTACTGCAGAAAAAGAAGTGGAGCAAACTGAACGGCAGTACCGCCGCGGTTTAATTACCGATGAAGAACGTTATGACCGGGTAATTGAAGTCTGGACAGAAGCAAAAGATAAGATTACAAAAGAACTGTTGAACACACTTGATGCCTTTAACCCCATTTATATGATGGCCCATTCGGGTGCCCGCGGAAATATCTCGCAAATTACACAGTTGGCCGGTATGCGGGGGTTAATGGCAGACCCCACCGGCAGAATTATTGACTTGCCCATTAAAGCCAATTTCCGTGAAGGCTTAACCGTGTTGGAATACTTTATTTCCACCCACGGTGCCCGTAAAGGTTTGGCGGATACAGCGCTGAAGACGGCTGACTCCGGTTATTTGACGCGTCGCTTGGTTGACGTTGCCCAAGATGTTATTATCCGCGAAGAAGATTGCGGCACCACACAAGGTGTTACGGTAACGGAAATCCGCGACGGTACCGAAGTAATTGAAAGCTTGTTTGACCGTATTAACGGCCGTTTTGCGGCGGCTGACATTTTTGATCCGGAAACTGGTGAATTGCTTGTTGCCAAAAATGAATTTATTAATGAAGATAAAGCTGAACAGATTGTTGCTAAAGGTTTCAAAGAAGTTCATATTCGTTCAGTTTTAACCTGCCGCACCCGGCACGGGGTTTGCGTCAAATGCTACGGCAAAAACTTGGCAACCGGAAGAATTGTGGATGTAGGCGAAGCTGTTGGTATTATCGCGGCGCAGTCTATTGGTGAGCCGGGCACGCAGCTGACCATGCGTACCTTCCATACCGGTGGCGTTGCCGGCGAAGATATTACGCAAGGTTTGCCGCGTGTAGAAGAATTATTTGAGGCTCGCAAACCGAAAGGTTTAGCCATTATTGCCGAAGAAGACGGCGTCGTCGAGATTGTGGAAACTCGCCAGCGGCGTGAAATCCGGGTAACCCCGGAAGGGGGCGAAACTAAAACCTATCCCATTCCTTACGGTTCACGCGTGAAAGTAAAAGACGGCGAAAAAGTGGAAGCCGGTCAAGAACTTACTGAAGGTTCCATAAATCCCCATGATCTGCTGCGTGTTAAAGGTCCGCGGGGAGTACAAATTTATCTCTTGCAGGAAGTGCAACGAGTTTATCGCTTGCAGGGTGTAGATATTAATGATAAGCATATTGAAATTATTATCCGGCAGATGCTGAAAAAGTTGAAAGTGGAGGATCCAGGCGATACAGAACTATTGCCGGGCGGTTTGGTGGATAGCTTTGTCTTTGAAGATGTGAATAAAGAGGTTGTAGCTAAAGGGGAAAAACCTGCCGTGGCACGGCCTGTCCTTTTGGGGATTACAAAAGCATCCCTGGCTACCGACTCCTTCCTGTCGGCCGCTTCTTTCCAGGAAACTACACGCGTGCTGACAGATGCAGCTATTAAAGGTAAAATAGATCCGCTCCTGGGGCTTAAAGAAAACGTTATTATCGGTAAACTGGTTCCTGCCGGGACCGGAATGAGTCGTTATCGCAATGTCCGTGTCGTGCCCCTGGTGGATGTTCCGCCCGAAAGCTGTTTATCTGACCAGGCGCCTGGAGAAAATGACACCATCGCGGAAAATGTCAGCGAAGAAGCCTCCGGCGAGGCATAAAATCACTTCCTGGCGATTGACAAGAGATTATGATGATGGTAAAATGTCAAAGTGTGTTTTTATCACTGTAGTAAGTTTAATGGAGGTTGCCCCATGGATCTCGAAGCTTTAAGTCGAGCAAGTCGTACTGTTACTGGTACAAAGCAGACAGCAAAAGCTGTTGCCAACGGGCAAGCCCGGCATGTTTTTGTTGCTCGGGATGCCGAGGAACGTGTGGTGCAGCCGGTTTTAGAATCCTGTCGCCAAAAAAATATACCCATAACTTATGTGGACTCCATGGAAGAGCTTGGCAAGGCTTGCAAAATTAAAGTGAAAGCGGCCATGGCCGCCATTTTAACTGATGCATAAATAAACCCCTTCACCCTACGGGGTGAAGGGGGTTTACCTTGCAGCCTTAAGGAAGGAGGTGGAGTGGAGTGCCGACCCTAAACCAACTGGTACGTAAGGGTAGGAAACAAGTGGCGAAAAAATCCGACGCCCCTGCTTTGGAGCAATCTCCACAAAAGCGTGGCGTTTGTATTCGCGTTTCCACCACTACGCCCAAAAAGCCTAATTCGGCTCTGCGCAAAATTGCCCGTGTACGTCTTACTAATGGCATTGAAGTCACTGCCTATATACCGGGTATTGGGCACAACCTGCAGGAACACTCCGTAGTGCTTGTTCGCGGAGGTCGTGTTAAAGATTTGCCGGGTGTGCGCTATCATTTGGTGCGCGGCGCCCTGGACGCTGCCGGTGTAGAAAACCGCATGCAAGCCCGTTCAAAATACGGAGCCAAAAAACCTAAGAAATAATCTTTCCTGGATTTTATCTGTTCCCGGTTTGCCGGTTTAAGTTTTTGTATGCCAAAAGGAAGGAGGTTGTTAGTTTAATGCCCCGTAAAGGTCCGGTGCCTAAAAGAGATGTGCTGCCTGATCCTATCTATAATTCAAAACTTGTTACCAAATTTATTAATTATTTAATGCTTGATGGGAAAAAAGGTGTGGCACAGTCCATCTTTTATGAGGCCATGGAAATTATTCGCAAAAAAACGGGAAGCGACCCGTTGGAAGTTTTCGAGAATGCGGTTAAAAATGTATCACCTGTATTGGAAGTTAAAGCTCGCCGTGTGGGCGGTGCTAACTACCAAGTACCGGTTGAAGTTTCACCGCATCGCAGAACCATTCTTGCCTTACGTTGGCTGGTGCAATATGCGCGTCAGCGTGGGGAAAGAACAATGGCCCAGCGCTTGGCTGCCGAAATTTTAGATGCAGTTAACAGCGTGGGCGGTGCCTTTAAGAAGAAAGAAGATACACACCGTATGGCAGAAGCAAACAAAGCTTTTGCTCACTATCGCTGGTAAAGCGGTCCTGTTTTGCAGTTTCGCTTTTGTAGTAAGGCGGAGAGTGGCAGTTTTGTCGAGATAAGCGACACTTGCAAAAGCGTACTGACACAACATTAAAACTTAAGAAAGGAGGGGACCCGAGATGCCCAGAATGGTGGGTTTGGAAAAAACGAGAAATATAGGGATTATGGCACATATTGATGCCGGTAAAACGACCACTACGGAAAGAATTCTCTTTTATACCGGGCGTGTGCACAAGCTCGGAGAAACACATGACGGCGCTGCAACCATGGATTGGATGGTCCAGGAACAGGAGCGTGGTATAACCATTACTTCAGCCGCCACTTCAGCTCGTTGGCGTGATCATTTGATTAATATTATTGACACACCCGGGCACGTTGATTTCACCGTGGAAGTGGAACGCAGTCTGCGTGTACTGGATGGTGCCGTAGGTGTTTTTTGTGCAAAGGGCGGGGTAGAGCCGCAATCTGAAACTGTTTGGCGGCAAGCCGATAAGTATCGGGTGCCACGTATTGCTTATGTAAATAAGATGGATATTACCGGCGCAGACTTTTTTCAGGTCATCAAGGCCATGAGAGAACGTCTTGGCGCAAATGCGGTCCCCATCCAGCTCCCAATAGGTGCCGAAGACAATTTTGTCGGGATTGTTGATTTGGTGCGTATGAAAGCAATCGTCTACGTTGACGATTTGGGTACACGCAGTGACGAAAATGAAATTCCTGACGAGATGTTGGATTTGGCCATGGAATATCGGGAAAAAATGTTGGAAGCTGCCGCCGAATTTGATGAAGAGCTCATGATGCTTTATTTGGAGGGCGAAGAGATCAGCGAGGAACTGATCAGAAAAGCTTTGCGCAAAGGAACTTGTGAGGTAAAATTGGTGCCGGTTCTCTGTGGCTCTTCTTATCGCAATAAAGGCGTGCAGCCGCTCTTGGACGCTGTTGTTTATTACCTGCCGTCTCCGCTGGATGTGCCGCCTGTTCAAGGTGTGCGCAAAGGTACTGATGAAGTTGTTGAGCGTCCTGCCGATGATGATGCGCCATTTTCCGCTTTGGCTTTTAAGATTATGTCTGATCCTTACGTGGGTAAGCTGACATTTGCCCGCGTTTATTCCGGAAGGCTGTCAAGCGGATCTTATGTCTATAATTCAACTAAAGATAAGCGGGAACGTGTGGGCAGAATTCTGCGCATGCATGCCAATCATCGTGAAGAAGTTAAGGAAATAGTCTCCGGGGACATTGTGGCCATTGTCGGACTCAGACATACAACCACCGGCGATACGCTCTGTGCAGAAGATGCTCCCGTTGTTTTAGAAAGCATTAGTTTTCCTGAACCGGTCATTGATGTGGCCATTGAGCCGAAAACTCATGCCGATCAGGAGAAAATGTCTCTTTCTTTGGCTAAACTGGCCGAAGAAGATCCCACTTTCCGTACCAAAACAGACGAAGAGACAGGGCAAACCATTATTTCCGGCATGGGTGAACTGCATCTGGAGATTATTGTTGACAGATTGCTGCGGGAATTTAAAGTAAGTGCCAATGTCGGAAAGCCGCAAGTTGCTTATAAAGAAACTATCCGGGAAAAAGTACGTGCTGAAGGAAAATTTATCCGTCAGACCGGCGGGCGCGGCCAGTACGGTCACTGCTGGCTGGAACTGGAGCCGCTGGAGCCGGGGCAAGGGTATGTCTTTGAAAATAAAATTGTCGGTGGTGTAATCCCCAAAGAATATATCCCGGCTATAGATGCCGGTGTGCGGGAAGCCATGAGTACAGGCGTCCTTGCCGGTTACCCGGTTATTGATGTGAAAGTTTCCGTTGTGGATGGTTCGTACCATGACGTAGACTCTTCTGAACTGGCTTTTAAAGTGGCAGGTTCCATGGCGTTTAAAGCCGGAATGGCTAAAGCCAAACCAGTGCTTTTGGAACCTATCATGAAAGTGGAAATAACCGTGCCTGAAGAATATATGGGTGATGTCATGGGTGATGTCAACAGTAGGCGCGGGCGCATCGAAGGAATGGAGTCAAGATTAGGAGTTCAAGTTATTAAAGCAAAGATACCGCTGGCAGAAATGTTTGGTTATGCTACCGACCTGCGTTCACGCACACAAGGCCGCGGTACCTATTCCATGGAGTTTTCACATTATGAAGAAGTGCCCAAAAATTTGGCAGACGAAATTATGGAGAAAAACTAAATTATTAAGTTTGCAATTAAGCAAGGAGGTTAAATCCAATGGCAAAGCAAAAGTTTGAAAGGACTAAACCCCACGTAAATATCGGCACCATCGGCCACGTTGACCATGGCAAAACCACACTGACCGCAGCAATTACCACCTGCCTGTCGGCGGCTGGCCTGGCAC
>JAAYMK010000135.1 GCA_012521405.1 Bacillota bacterium | reverse complement strand
TTTTTAAATGCGGCGGTGCACAAGCCATTGGTGCACTGGCCTTTGGGACAAAAACAATCCCGGCGGTGGATAAAATTGTGGGTCCGGGAAATTTATATGTAACGCTGGCCAAAAGGGAAGTGGCCGGAGTGGTGGGTATTGATATGCCTGCAGGACCAAGTGAAATTTTAGTGGTGGCCGACGATACTGCCCGTACAGATTTTGTGGCGGCAGATTTGCTTTCCCAGGCGGAACACGACCCTTTGGCTGCCGCTTATTGTGTCACCACTTCCGCCCGCTTGGCAGCGGAGCTGCCGGAGGAATTAAAGCGTCAATGCAGTAAGCTTCAACGCAAAGAAATTGCCGCCGCTAGTTTAAAAAATCAAGGCGCACTGGTTAAAGTGAATACTTTGGATGAAGCCGTGGAAATTGTAAATCTTTTGGCGCCGGAACATTTGGAACTGCAAGTGGCCGATCCCTGGGCTTTATTGGGGAAAGTACGCCACGCCGGGGCGATTTTTATAGGCGCATTTACACCTGAACCTGTGGGGGATTATTGGGCAGGCCCCAATCATGTACTACCTACTGCCGGAACAGGACGGTTTGCTTCTGTTCTTTCCGTTGATGATTTTCTCAAACGCAGCAGTATCCTTTACTACCCGCCGGAGTTGCTTTTGCAAAAGGCAAAAAAAATAGAATGCCTGGCTGAAGTGGAAGGGCTGCAGGCCCACAGCCGCGCCGTCAGTATAAGGAGGGAATATCTTGATGAGTAGAACGGCAAGTTTAAGCCGTCAAACAGGGGAAACGGAAATTGCATTAAGTTTAAATCTAGACGGTACCGGAGAAGTCCGGCTATCATGTGGATTGCCCTTTTTGGAACATATGTTAAACCTTTTTTGTCGTCATGGGTTTTTTGATCTTACCCTCAAGGCGGTGGGGGATTTAGAGGTAGACGGCCATCATTTAGTAGAAGACGTGGGCTTAGTTTTGGGAGAAGCATTTCGACAGGCTTTGGGTGATAAAGCGGGCATTAGACGTTATGGTTCTGTCATATTGCCCATGGATGAAGCTCTAGTGTTGGTGGCCGTTGATTTGTCGGGGCGTCCCTATTTGGGTTTTGACGTGCCTTTACCTGCTGAACGTTTAGGAAATTTTGAAACGGAACTGGTGGAGGAATTTTTACGTGCTTTTACCAGCCGTGCCATGTGTACACTACATGTGAAACTTTTAGACGGGCGTAATACACACCATATTATTGAAGCTTTATTTAAGGCTTTGGCCCGAGCTTTGGATGAAGCTGTGGCCAAGGACCAGCGTTTATCCGGTGTTCCTTCCACTAAAGGTGTGTTATAAAAAATAGTTATATCTAAATCCTAGTGGAATAGCAGGATTAAGGAAAAATTTATGGAATCTAATATTTGGGAAGCTTGGGGAGGTAGGTGCAGTGCAGATTATTCCCGCCGTCGATATACGCGGTGGCAAATGCGTACGTCTTGTCCATGGTGATCTCAACCGGGAAACAGTTTATGAGCAGGACCCGGTGGCGGCGGCTTGCCGCTGGGAAGCGGAAGGAGCAACACGGTTGCATTTAGTTGATTTGGACGGTGCCTTTGACGGTAAGATGAAAAATGCAGCTGTAATCGAAAAAATTGTCCATACCGTCAAGATACCGGTACAAGTGGGCGGTGGAATCCGCACCATAGAAACGGCAGAAAACTTGTTACAGCTGGGAGTATCTTACATCATTTTGGGAACTGTTGCCGTAACAGAACCGAAAATGGTGGCAACACTTTGTGAGCGCTATCCCGGCCGCATCATCGTGGGAATTGACGCCCGTGACGGTCGCGTTGCCATTAAAGGCTGGGTGCAAGAAGCAGAATTTAAAGCTATAGAGTTGGCACAGCAGATGGCCAAGCTTGGAATAGAAGAAATTGTTTATACAGACATTAAAAAAGACGGAACGCTTAAAGGACCAAACATACAGGCTCTGCAGGAAATGGCCACTTCCACCACGGTAAAAATCATTGCTTCCGGTGGGGTGTCCAGTCTTGAAGATTTGCGCGCCCTTTTGGCCTTGCAGTCCTTGGGGGTAAGCGGCGTTATTATTGGGCAGGCACTCTATACGGGACGCATTCAACTGCGGGAGGCATTAAATTTAGTTACTTCAGGAAGCCTACAGGAAAAAGAAAATTAGTTCGGGCAAAAGAAAGCAAGCGTACCACCGGAGCATTTGCTCTTAACTAAATTTTGCAAAACGGAGGACTGCACCCATGGCAGAACTAAAATACGACCAGGCCGGTTTAATACCCGCCATTGTGCAAGATGCGTACAACGGGCGTGTCTTAATGCTGGCCTATATGAATGCAGCAGCGCTACAAAAAACACTGGAAACCGGGCAAGCATGGTTTTACAGCCGCAGCCGGCAGGAATTATGGCATAAAGGGGCCACCTCCGGCAACTTGCAAATCGTCAAGCGCATTTATTATGATTGTGACGGTGATGCGCTGTTATTGCAAGTTGAACAAAAGGGGAGTGCTTGTCATACCGGTGCTGTTACTTGCTTTTACCGCACTTTGACTGCATGGGAAAATCTCCCCCCGGATAATTTTTTGGCGGAATTGGAACGTATTATTGCCGAACGTAAGCTTAATTTACCGGCCGGCTCCTATACGGCCAAACTGTTTACCGCAGGACTCGATCGGATTTTAAAAAAGATCGGGGAGGAAGCGGGAGAGGTAATCATTGCCGCCAAAAACGATGATCGCAGCGAATTAATTTATGAGTGCGGTGACCTTTTGTATCATCTTTTAGTGCTTTTGGCACAAAAGGGAGTGTCATTTACGGAAATCCTGGCAGAATTGGCGCGCCGACATCAGCCGGTTGCGCAGCGGGAGGAAAGTGATGGTTGATTATCATTTGCATACATCACGCTGCGGCCATGCCCAAGGCAACCCTGCGGCATATTTGGCTGTAGCGGTGGAAAAAGGTTTAAGTGAAATCGGTTTTGCCGATCATTTCCCTTTGGAGCTTTTAGGTTTTACACCGCAAGAGCCTGTGACGATGCAGGCGGCGGAATTGGACGCTTATGTTAATGAAATTAAACAGTTGCAAAAACAAGCCGACATTGCGGTGAAACTGGCGGTGGAAGTAGATTATTTTCCAGGAAAAGAAAGCCGGACAAAAGACGTGCTCTCAACTTATGAGTTTGATTACATTATTGGTTCAGTCCATTATTTGGATGACTGGGATTTTACGCATCCGGCTTTGCAAAAACGCTTTGATGAAGTTAACATTGATGAAATTTACCAGCAATATTTTACACTAATTCAGCAGCTGGCCCTAAGCGGCATTTTCGACGTGGTAGGGCATTTGGATGTAATAAAAAAATTTTCCTATTTCCCGCGTCATGACTGGTCTTTTTTAGTGGAAGAAACTTGCCGCATCCTGAAAAAAGCTGATATATGTGTGGAAGTAAATACATCCGGCTGGCGGGCGCCGGTCAAAGAAGTTTATCCTGGCGTTTTCTTTTTATCTAAATGTCAAGAAATGAATATACCGGTAACCTTAGGTTCTGATGCCCACCGGCCACAGGAGGTGGCAAGCGGTTTTCAATGGGCTAAATTAATCCTGTCCAAGCTGGGATTTAAGGAAATTGCCACCTTTTCCGCCCGTAAGCGTACCATGCGCCCATTACTATAATCGTACAAGGTGGTGAGTAGAATGAAGCTGTCAACAAAGGGACGATATGGAGTAAGGGCTATGTTTGACTTGGCCATGCACGAAGGAGAAGGTGCCATTGCCCTGAAAAGCATAGCACAGCGTGAAGGTATTTCAGAAAAATACCTGGAACATTTATTTGCCAGCCTAAAAAAAGCCGGTCTCATCAACAGCGTACGCGGTGCACAAGGTGGATATCGTTTAGCCCGCCCGCCGGAAGAAATAACCCTGGGCGATATTATCCGCGTCTTGGAAGGTCCCGTGGCCCCTACAGACTGTGTTGTTGATGAAGGAGTGTGCAGCCGCGCTTCTCAATGTGTAATGCGCCAGATTTGGAGCCGGATTCGCGATGAAGTAAACGCTATTTTGGATGAGATTACTCTCCAGCAGATTGTAGAAGAACAGCGCAAATTGACCGGAGAAGGTTATATGTACTATATTTAAAGTAATGTATTTTGTTTGCGAATTTGGGAGATGTTTAAATGCAGAACTTAACGCGGCGGATAGTTCTCACCCAACTGGGCCTGGTAACACTGGCTTATAGCCAACAGGGGCTCTATGCCCTGGATTTGCCAAGTAAGGATCCATCCCATTTTAGGCATGTGTCGCAGGATGACCCTCCGTGGGTACAGTTGCTGGCACAGCAATTGCAAGCTTATTTCCGCGGTGAAAAAGTGAAATTCACATGTCCCATAGATTTTCGGGACTACCCGCCGTTTTTTCGGCGCGTCCTTCAGGAAACACAAAAAATAGCATACGGTGCCTGGCGTAGCTATGGCTGGCTGGCCGCAGCAGTACAGGCGCCCGGCGCCGCCCGGGCGGTGGGACAGGCAATGGCTCGTAATCGTACGCCTGTGGTTATACCTTGCCACCGCGTACTGCGTAGCGACGGAACTTTGGGCGGTTTTAGCGGCGGCTTGAGCTGGAAGGAAAGACTTTTAGCCCTGGAAAAAGCCAAGGGGGGAGATTAATGCAAATAGATCCCGTTGCCTTTCGTATTTTTGGTATTTCCGTGTATTGGTACGGCATCATGATTAGTTTAGGTATGCTGGCAGGCATTTACGTTGCTTTAAAACGGACGCGACAATACGGCCTTACTGAAGACGAGCTGATAAATTTTGCTCTGGTGGTAGTGCCTGCAGCTGTAATTGGTGCCCGCTTGGCTTTTGTCATTGCCAATTGGGAGTCTTTTGCCGGTGATTGGCTGGCCATGATTAATATCCGGCAGGGCGGTTTAGCTATTCACGGCGCTATTTTTGTTGCCATCATTGTTTGTGTCATTTATAGTTACATCAAAAAAATGAGTTTTTGGCGCATTGCCGACACATGTGCCCCTTCCCTCATTCTGGGGCAGGCCATAGGTCGTTGGGGAAACTTTTTTAACCAAGAAGCCTACGGCGTGCCTACTGATCTGCCGTGGGCCATGTATATTGACGGTGCCTATCGTCACCCGATTTTTTTATACGAATCAATTTGGAATCTACTGGTTTTTCTTTATTTACTTTATGTCAGCCGTAAAGAAAAAACTGACGGCGGTATTTTCTTGCGTTACCTCATTGGTTATTCCATTGGTCGTTTCTTTATTGAAGGCATCAGAGCCGACACTTTATACTGGGGCAATTTCCGTGCCGGACAGGTAGTTAGCATTTTACTGATTCTTGTGGGTACTTTGTTGCTATGGTGGCGCAAACAGCGACAGCCAGGCTCTAAAGGGGGAGTTACAAAATAATGCGTTTTCTGACCGCAGGTGAATCGCACGGTCCCGGCTTAACGGCCATTATTGAGGGACTACCGGCCAATTTACATATCTCGGAAACAAGGCTTAATCAAGAGTTGCACCGGCGCCAGCAAGGATACGGCCGCGGCGGTCGCATGCAAATAGAAAAGGACAAAATTGAAGTCCTGTCCGGTTTGCGCTTCGGCAAAACCTTGGGCAGTCCTTTAACACTACAGATCACAAATAGGGATTATGCCAATTGGCGGGAGCAAATGGCCCCCTTTGGTGATGTGTCTGAAGCGGAAATTAAACGGGTGACGAAACCCCGGCCAGGGCATGCCGATTTAACCGGTGCTTTAAAATATGAATTGCAGGATATTCGCGATGTATTGGAAAGGGCCAGTGCCCGGGAAACGGCGGCAAGGGTTGCCGTCGGTGCGGTGGCAAAAGAATTGCTGGCCGTTTTTAATATTCAGATCTATTCCTATGTACAGTCCATTGGCGAAATAAAGGCTATGCCTGTTTCACCGCAGGAATTGGCCCAAAACTATGTTCAGGTGGAAAATTCACCTGTGCGCTGTCCCGATGCTGCTGCCGCCGCGCAAATGATGGCTGTCATTGACCGGGCCAAAGCACAGGGTGACAGCTTGGGTGGAGTTTTTACCGTGGTGGCCATGGGGCTGCCGCCGGGTTTGGGCAGTTACGTGCATTGGGACCGGAAACTTGACGGGCGCCTTGCTGCTGCTTTAATGAGTATCCAGGCAGTGAAGGGTGTAGAAATCGGTGACGGTTTTCAAGCGGCTGCACGGCCGGGTTCTTTAGTGCATGATGAAATTTTTTATGAACAAGGTAAGGGGTATTTTCGCCGTACTAATCATGCCGGAGGCCTTGAAGGCGGGATGACCAACGGCGAGCCCATTATTTGCCGGGTGGCCATGAAGCCTATTCCCACATTGTACAAACCCCTCACCAGCGTCAATATGGAAGACCATACTCCTTTTGTTGCCACCGTGGAACGATCCGATGCGTGTGCTGTGCCGGCAGCCGCCGTGGTGGGTGAAGCGGCGGTGGCTTGGGAACTGGCAGTGGCTTTACAAGAGAAATTCGGCGGGGATTCCATCGAAGAAATGCTGGCAAACTACCACGCTTATTGCCGGCGCCTTGCTGCTCGTTAACGGAGGTTGGCATGCAAACTATACAGGTAGACTTAAAAGAACGCGCTTATGAGATTAAAATCGTCAGCCATCAATGGCATCAGCTTGCCGCTGCTTTAGCAAAGGTGCTTGCCCCCGGAAAAGTTTTACTGGTAAGTGATGAACATGTGTGGGCCCATTACGGGTCATATGTGGAATCTGCACTCCAAGGGAGCTATACTGTGGTTCCAGTCATAATTCCCCCCGGCGAAGCCAGTAAAACCCTTGCCGAGGCGGATCGCTTGTATACAGTGGCCATTGAAGCCGGGCTTGATCGCTCAAATGCGGTTATTGCCTTGGGCGGCGGGGTGGTAGGGGATTTGGCCGGCTTTGTGGCGGCAACTTATCTACGGGGCGTACCTTTTGTCCAGATTCCAACCACGCTTTTAGCACAAGTTGACAGCAGTGTAGGCGGAAAGGTTGCCGTTAACCACCGGTTAGGTAAAAATTTAATCGGTGCTTTTTATCAGCCTAAACTTGTCTGGATTGAATTGGAGACGCTTAAAACTTTGCCACCACGAGAGTTTATGGCAGGGGCGGCGGAAGTGGTAAAATACGGAGCTATTTTAAGCGCAGATTTTATTACTTTTCTTGAAGAGAATTGGGCAGGGTTTCTGAAACAGGATAAAGCGATCCTACAAGAAATTATTGCTACCTGCTGCCGTTTAAAAAGCCAAGTGGTGGTTGAAGATGAGCGAGAGACAGGAAAGCGTGCCATTTTAAATTTTGGGCATACCTTGGGCCATGCTTTGGAAGCAGCCACTTCCTTTCAATACTATTTGCACGGGGAAGCCGTTTTGGCCGGCATGGTCATGGCAGTTGACATCGCCCAAAAATTATTGCTTTTGTCGCATGTGGAGGCAAAAAGACTACTTCGCCTATTTGCACGGGTAGGGGTAAAACCTGCGCCGCCTGATTTATCACAAGAAGCAGTTCTAGCCGCATTAAAGCAGGATAAAAAACGTAGAGGAGAGGAAACAGTTTTTATTTTACCCACTTCTGTAGGGGAAGTGGTAAGCTATAGACATGTGTCCCGGGAAATAATTTCGGAGGTTTTGGCAAAGTATTTACAAGGCATTGAAGGGAGTCTGCTTACACTTGCAGATTAAAGTCGTCATTAACAAAACATCTAAATATGCCGTACAAGAAAGCGGTGATACGGCAGAAGTGGTGGAACGCCCCAAAGGGGGAATAACTGCTTTAATTGCAGACGGCCAGGGCAGCGGCCGCGCGGCGAAATTGATCAGTAAGCTTGTGGTAAGTAAAGCTTCTGCGCTGATAACGGACGGAGCCCGTGACGGTGCCGTGGCTAGAGCCGCCCATGATTTTCTTTATGCACAGCGGGGCGGTAAGGTGTCAGCCGCTTTAACCATGGTTTCAGTAGATCTGGCCAGCAAAACCTTGGTTATTTCCCGAAACAGTAATTGCCCTGTGCTGTTAAGGCGGCAGGGCCGGATTGAAGTCTTGGCAGATGTGGTACAACCCATAGGTTTTCATTACTATATGAAGCCCATTATTTATGAACACCCGCTGGAGGCCGGCATGTTGCTTGTTGCTTTTACTGACGGTATTTACCATGCGGGGCGCAAGTACGGTTGCCGGTTTGAGCTGGAATACCTTGAGGAAAAAATGCTGCAGGCCGATGCGGATAAGATTAAGCCTTTGGCAGATGAAATTTTTGCCACGGCCATGGCGCTTGATCAAAACCGGCCTGCTGATGATATGACACTTTTAGTTTTGTCTATTGGAGGAGGGGAGAATGATAAAATTGGCCGCTTGCAGCTTACCTATCCCATTTAAAGGAGGCATACTATGGGTAAATACCGGGGCCTAATTGGTGTAGTAGGAAACTGTGCTGCAGGGAAAACAACTTTGGTTAACGGACTTCTCCGGCACGGATACCGTGCGGTAAATATTGCCCAGGAACATTCTTTTGTTCCGCGTCTTTGGCAGCGCAAAAATCCTGACTACCTGGTGTGCTTGTCCTGTACCTTGGGTACGGCCAAAAAACGCCGCGAAATTCATTGGGGACAAGAGCGCCTTGACCAGCAGTGGCAGCGGCTTGCCCACGCCCGGGCCCACTGTGATTTATACCTGCCTACCGATGATTTGACCATTGAAGAGGTGCTGCAGACGGTTATGCAAAATGTTGAGGCATTAAATTGACAACCTCTCTTGAACTGTTTATAATTACTTTGGGAATAGGGTAGCTTCCCGGCAGCTCTGGGAAGAGTGCCCTTTTTACCTTTTTTACTCTCTTTTTGATCTGTGCAAGGAGGGCACTCGATGAAGAGAAACAGATTCCTCATTTTCCTGCTGGTGATAATGTTGCTGTTGGCCGGCAGTGGTGCAGCCATCTGGTATGCCATTGCTAACATGAACTGGGGCTTGGATTTACGCGGAGGAGTTTATGTGCTTTACCAGGCCCAGGAAATGGCAGAGGGAGCAGGTACAGGCGACAAATTAGAACGTGCCATTACCATTATTGACTCACGTATTAATGCCTTAGGGGTTGCGGAACCGGTTATTCAACGGGAAGGGGCAGACCGCATCCGGGTAGAGCTGCCAGGGATTAGCGATCAACAGATGGCCCGCCAAGTGATTGGTAAAACAGCCCTTTTACAATTTATTGGCCCTGACGGGGAAGTAATCGTCCAAGGCGATGAACTGAAAAATGCGTATGCCGTCTATGACCAATATAACAGGCCGGCTGTGGCGCTGGAATTTAATGCTGAGGGAACACGTAAATTTGCCGAGGCCACAAAAGAATTGGTGGGGCAGCAAATTTTCATTCATTTGGATGCAGAAATTATTTCTGCCCCTGTAGTTACCACCGCCATTACTGACGGCAAAGCTATTATTGAAGGTGTCGGCACCCTAGAAGAAGCAGGTACATTGGCATTGCAGTTGCGCTCCGGAGCTTTGCCTGTGCAATTGGAAGAGCTGGAAATACGGGGCGTGGGCCCGCAATTGGGCCGTGATTCCCTTAACCGTAGTGTCCGTGCCGGTGTGGCCGGTTTGGTGCTGGTAATATTATTTATGCTGATTTTTTACCGCGGCTATGGTCTGATAGCAAATATAGCGTTAATTGTTTACAGTGCCATGGTGCTGGCTGTTCTGTCCGCTTTAAAGGTGACGTTAACCTTCCCGGGTATTGCCGGGTTAATTCTGTCCCTGGGCATGGCCGTGGATGCCAATATTGTAATTTTTGAGTGCATTAAGGAGGAGATACAAAACGGCCATACGGCACGCACCGCCATTGAAATCGGTTTTAACAAGGCCTTCCGGGCAATTTTAGATTCCAACGTGACCACGTTAATTGCCGCCGCCGTACTTTTTTATTTTGCTACCGGCCCGGTGCGCGGTTTTGCCGTCACCTTAAGTATAGGTATTTTAGCCAGCATGTTTACGGCCGTTGTGTTAACACGCTATTTGCTGCGGCTGGCGGCCGGAAGCGTTTTGCTTAAATGGCCGCAAACAAACCAAAGGTCGGAAAGCAGTAAAGCTACAACGAAATTGCGCAGGTACGCCCGGGGTGCCGTTGTTTTTTCCCTCCTTTTAATTTTAGTGGGTGTAGGAGCGCTGTTTTTGCAGGGCTTAAACTACAGCATTGATTTTACCGGGGGTACCATTATTCAACTTGATTTAGGCCGGCCTTTTACTTTGGCTGAGGTGCGGGAGACGCTTGAACCTTTCAATCTGGAAGGTTCAACTTTGCAAAAAGTGACAGCGGATAATATAAGTGAGGAAGAAGCGCATGAGGTAATCATTAAGACGCGCGAATTATCAGCTCAGGAGCAAGACAAATTACTTGCCGCCTTTAAAGAGCGTTTTGCTTTCACGGAGGATGCCGTGCTGCGTCTGGACAAAGTAGGGGCCGTGGTGGGCAGTGAGTTACAACGGCAGGCGCTAATAGCCCTGATTTTGGCCAGTATTGGCATGATTATCTATATTACCATTCGCTTTGAATTTCGTTTTGCCGTTACTGCCATGGCAGCACTTTTACATGATGCATTTATTGTCATCACCTTTTTCTCTTTGTTTGGCTGGAAAGTAAACAGTACTTTTATTGCCGCCATCCTGACCATTGTGGGCTATTCCATTAATGATACCATTGTTATTTATGACCGCATCCGGGAAAATCTCAAATTAAAGCGTAAGGAAACTTTGGCGGAGATTGTCTATAATAGTATTAGACAATCACTGACACGCTGTATTAATACTTCCGTCACCACCCTTTTAGTTTTATTGACACTTTTGTTTTTCGGCGGTCTTACCATCCGGCCCTTTATCGTGGCACTGGTGATTGGCGTGGTTGCGGGTACTTATTCTTCCATCTTGCTGGCGGGGACGCTCTGGCTGTGGTGGAAGGAACGGCATGAGAAAAAGATTGCCATGAAAAACGCTTAACAAAAGCGCAAACCGGAATGCGGTTTGCGCTTTTTAAATGTTTTACACTCTTTGCAGGTCCCCGTCTTCAGGTAGGAAAAAGGGATTTTATGTAGAACTGACGAATCAAAATAAGGATAAAGTTGACGAGAGCAGAAAAAGATAGGAGTTTTTTTATGCTGCAAAAAAGTTGGTCATGGTTTGTGCCGCATACGAACGTAAATACGGTACGCATGTTGGCAGAAACACTGGGTATAAATGAATTAACAGCTGCAGCGCTGTATCAACGGGGTCTCCATACCCCGCAGGATGCAAAGCAGTTTCTTGCCTGCGACCTGGCGGATTTAGGGGACCCTTTTTCTATGGCAGATGCTGAAAGAGCGGCGGCGAGACTGGCAGCTGCAGTCAGAGCCAAGGAGAAGGTACTTGTTTTCGGGGATTATGATGTGGACGGGCTGACGGCAACGGCGCTTTTGGTACTGGTCCTGCAAGAATTAGCTGTACCGGTGGAATACTATATCCCGAGCCGTTTTGCAGACGGTTACGGCTTGCAAGCTGAAGTTTTAAAAAAATTTGCCGCCGCCGGCGGCCGCCTGGTGGTAACTGTTGACTGTGGGATAAATTCTTTTGCCGAAATGGAAGAGGCAAAAGCTTTAGGGCTGGATTTAATTATTACTGATCATCATACCTGTTTTGCCGGTGAACGCCCGGCTTTTGCCGTCCTTAACCCTAAACAAGAGCATTGCCGGTATCCGGAAAAACATTTGGCCGGAGTTGGAGTTGCCTGGACTTTAGTGAGAGCACTTTATAAACAGCTTCACCTGGCAAAGGAAGAGGCTTATCGCTACCTGGATCTTGTGGCCGTGGGTACGGTGGCCGATGTGGTACCTCTTTTAGGTGAAAACCGTATTTTAGTAAAACACGGCTTACAGGTTTTGCAAGATAATCCGCTGCCGGGACTGGCAGCTTTGGTACGTACCAGTGGTTTAAAAGAAACGCAAATTGGTACCAGAGAAATAGCTTTTGCCCTGGCACCACGACTAAATGCAGCCGGACGCCTGGGGGAGGCGGAGCCGGCTATGCAAGTGCTTTTGGCTTCCCCCGAAACTGCCGACTTGCTGGCGCAGGAGCTGAATGCATTAAACCGGCAGCGCCAAGAGAAGGAAAAAGATATTCTTTGGCAAGCACAGCAACTTGCAGCAGAGCAGGCGAATGAACCTGCACTGGTACTATGGCAGGAAGGTTGGAATCCCGGGATTATTGGCATTGTCGCCGGAAGGCTGGCCATGGAGTACAAAAGGCCGGTGGCACTGATTACCGTAAATGAGCATGAAGGCCGTGGCTCCATTCGCACTTCTGCCGGATATAATGTTATTGAAGCTTTACAAAAATGCGCAGATTATTTAGAAAAATACGGCGGACATCAGGAAGCAGCCGGTTTTACTGTGGCACCGCAAAGGCTGGCACAATTTAAACAAGCTTTTTGCCAGGCCATTGCCACTCAAGAGCCAAAGGCGGAAGCACTGCCTGTGGTGGCGGAAGTAAGCCTCTGTGAATTAACAGAGGAACTGGCCACAGAACTGACTGCATTAGCCCCTTATGGTTATGGTCATCCGGAGCCTTTATTTTGGGTGAGAAGGGCGCAAATTTCCTCTGCCCGGCAGGTGGGAATGCAAGGAGAGCATTTACGCCTATGGCTAACGAGTGAAAATGCAGCTACGGCAGCTATTTATTTTGGTGGCGGCCGGGAACAGTATAAGCCGGGAGATGTTTTGGAGCTGATTGTGGCTGCCGGTTTAAACTGCTGGCAGGGAAAGACATCCTTGTCTTTACATATCAAGGATGCACGCCGCCAAACTCAAGATATTCCTCTTGTTGATGACCGGCGACATTGTAAGCAAAAAGAACAGTATATTGCTGCTTTGGCGGCAAAGAAAAAGGTGGCCGTTTGGGTTAACACTAAAGCAGCCAAGCTTGGATTGGAGCAGCTTCTAGGGCCAAAGGTTTTCGTGACGCATTTAGGCCGCCATTTGCCCGGGGAAAAGGTAGATGCGCTGCTTTTATATCATATTCCTTATGATCGTGACGCTTTTGAAAAAATGTTAACATTATTGAAGTTTACAGGGACAAAACATCTCATTCTTTGTTATACTCAGGATGATGCGGATTTAAATGAGAAAATTTTTGCCGCCACTGTACCGGAAAAAGAAACTTTTTTACAGCTGGCAAATTTTTGGCAGCATGAGTCGTCTCTGGAAAATGCAGTGAAACGCATGTGCCATGCATTAAATTTGCCGGTAACACGTTACTTATTGGCACAGATTCAGGCTGTTTTACAAGAATTGGCCGTGTCCAAAACTGATTTGTCAACGCTACCACAACGCTTAAACCAATCCGCCATATATCGCAAACACCTGCAGGCTTTGAAACAGTTTCGTGCTTATCAGGATTTTTGGCTGCAGGCACGGCCCGGTGAAGTGGTGAGTTACTTGTTAAATCCACAAGAGCTAATATTGGAGGAAGAGGAGGGGCAAGCCGATGACTCTTCGCACATTAAAGGAACAAATCAAAACTTATTATCCGGTGGAACCTGATTGGGAACTGCTGGAGAAAGCTTATCGTTTTGCCGTTAATGCCCATCAGGGACAAAAACGCTTTTCGGGAGAACTTTATATTACCCATCCTCTTGGTGTGGCGCAAATTTTGGCCGAATTGGAATTGGATTTGGATACTATTATTGCCGGCTTGCTGCATGATGTGGTTGAAGATACAGAGGTAACGCTGGAGGAAATTGAAGCAGAATTTGGCGCCGAGATTGCCATGCTGGTGGACGGTGTGACTAAACTGTCCAAGCTGGAATACAAATCAAAGGAAGAACGCCAGGCGGAAAACCTACGCAAAATGTTCTTGGCCATGGCCAAGGATATTCGCGTGCTTTTGATTAAGCTGGCAGACCGCACGCATAATATGCGAACTTTAAAATATCTCACTTCCATCAAACAACAGGCTATTTCCCGGGAAACTTTAGAGATTTACGCCCCTTTGGCACACCGGCTGGGCATCTACAAAATTAAATGGGAACTGGAAGATCTGGCCTTTCGTTTTCTGGAACGAGACAGCTATTATGCATTAGCGGATAAATTGGCAAAAAAACGCCAGGAACGGGAAGCCTTCATTAAGCAAATTATCGAAACTTTACAGCCTAAATTGGAAGAAGTAAATATCAAGGCCAATATTTCCGGCAGACCGAAGCATTTGTACAGTATCTGGCAGAAAATGAAAGAACAAAATAAGGAGTTCCACGAAATTTATGACCTCACAGCCATACGGATTATTGTGGATTCCTTGAAAGATTGTTATGGTGCTTTAGGCATTGTCCACACTTTATGGAAACCGATTCCTGGACGTTTTAAAGATTATATTGCCATGCCTAAACCCAATATGTATCAGTCGCTGCATACCTTGGTGATGGTAGGCAAAAATGAGCTTTTGGAAGTGCAGATCCGCACCTGGGAAATGCACAGAACGGCGGAATATGGTATTGCCGCCCATTGGCGATATAAAGAAAAAAAGGATCACAAATATGATCCTGAATTTGACAAAAAGCTGGCTTGGCTGCGGCAAATTATGGAGTTGCAGCAGGATTCCAAAGATGCCTCTGAATTTATGGAAAATGTAAAAATCGATTTGTTTGCCGACGAAGTTTTCGTCTTTACACCGAAGGGCGATGTCATTGATTTGCCGGCCGGCTCTATCCCTTTGGATTTTGCTTATAAGATCCATACCGATATCGGCCATCGCTGCATTGGTGCCCGGGTTAACGGCCGTCTTGTCTCCCTGGACTATGAATTAAAGACCGGCGACATTGTGGAAATTATCACCTCCAAGCAGGGTTCACCTAGCCGTGATTGGATTAAGATGGTTAAAAGCTCCAGTGCCAGGGCAAAAATTAGAGCCTGGTTTAAAAAAGAGCGCCGCGAAGAAAATATCAGCAAAGGCAAGGAAATGCTGGAAAAGGAGCTGCGCAAACAGGAGCTGGATCCTGCTTTATATCTTAAAGCAGCTTTAGTACAGGAAATAGGGAAAAAATATAATCTCCAAAATGAAGACGATGTTTATGCCGCCATTGGTCTAGGCGGACTTTCGCCGCAACAGGTTGTTACCCGCCTCAAAGAAGAATATAACAAAAAATATGGACAACCCGAAACAAAACCGGTTAAAGAATTTAAACCGCAAAAAGCAATCAGTAAAGCGGGGGCGGGAGTTCGTATTGACGGTGTGGACAATTTGCTGTTACGGTTTGCCAAATGCTGTACCCCTGTACCCGGTGATGAAATTATTGGTGTCGTAACGCGCGGGCGCGGTATTTCCATTCACCGGCGCGACTGTCCCAATATTACAAATCGCAAAGATACCCAGCGGCTGCTGGAAGCAGTTTGGGAAGATTCAGTGGAAGGAGACTATCCTGTAGATATTGAAGTTACCGGGTTGGATAGGCCGCATATTTTAACAGATGTGGTTAATGCGGTCACAGAATGTAAGGTAAATATTACTGCTTTAAATGCCCGTAGCGGCAGAGACCGTATGGCTTCTATTCACATGACAGTAACCGTGGAAGATTTGGAACATTTGGAAAGAGTGATTAATCGTCTCAGCAAAGTGCGTGATGTTTATACGACCAAGCGCATTAACAGATAAAGGAGGAAGAAGCATGCGAGCCGTATTGCAGCGGGTGGCCTCTGCCGCCGTCAAAATTGAAGGTGAAACGATGGGGCAAATTGACAATGGACTTTTAATTCTGCTTGGTATCCATGCTGAAGATACTGAAGAAGACCTGAACTATCTGGTGGAAAAAATAGTGCATATGCGGATTTTTGAAGATGAAAACAAAAAAATGAATCTTTCTTTATTGGATGTGGATGGCAGTGCACTGGTAGTCTCACAATTTACCTTGTATGCCGATACACGCCGTGGCAGGCGTCCCGGATTTTCCGCCGCTGCTGCGCCCGAGATGGCCGAGCCCATGTACCGCAAATTTTGTGAGGCACTCAAAGCTTACGGAGTTCCTGTGGCAACCGGCCGTTTCGGTGCCGATATGGATGTGGAATTATGCAACCGGGGACCGGTAACCATCATCCTTGACAGTGAACAACGCTTAAGTCCCCGCAGGTAATTTAGCTTTGCCAAAGCAAAATTAGTCCTAAAAAAAAGCAGGTCCCAAATGACCTGCTTTTTTAAACTCTGCAGCTTAATCTGCAGCAGAGCAGCTTACTTAAAGTAGTTTAAAATACCCGCAAAAATTGCTTGGGCGGAACTTTCCCGAAATTCTGCAGTTTTCATCATGGCTTCCTCGGTAGGATTGGAGAGAAAAGCTAGTTCAACGAGTACCGCCGGCATTTTTGTTTCGCGGATAACATGGAAATTGCCATGTTTGACGCCAATATTGCGCAAACCAAGTGCTTTAACCAATTCATTTTGTATTAGCACTGCAGCTTGGTAAGAGGCAGCACTGGTTGCTTTACCCCGGTAATAATATGTTTCTGTACCGCCTATTGATCTGTTGAGGTGGGCATTGGCATGAATGCTGACAAATAAATCAGCATTTGCGCTGTGGGCCATATTTACCCTTCCCTCCAGGGAAACTACCCAATCGCCTTTGCGGGTTAGGATGACTGTGGCGCCGGCATCACTTAATTTGGCTGCCAAGCGTGAAGCCACATCCATCACCACATGCTTTTCCATGAGACCGGTAGGTCCGACGGCTCCCGGGCTTGAGCCACCATGCCCCGGGTCAACCACAATTACTTTTCCCAGTAAGGGGGCATTAGGATCAACACTACCACCCTCACCGGAACCGGATTCAGCGGGAATTACAGAAACATACCAACCTGCAACCCAGCCCACTTTACCGCTATTAAGGCGAACTTGTAACCAGTCGTCCTGTTCGGCAAGGATTTCTGCAACAGTGCCTTTGGGTATGACAGCAATTACAGCGTGATCTGTGGAAGGCCCTGTGCGGACGTTTAAGGCACTGACATCCACCACAATTTTATGTCCTTTAGTCTCTTCTTTGGGCGCAGACGGCCCTGCATTTTCTAATTCTGCATATGTACCGCAAATCCAGCCGCTTCTGCCATCCGGCAATTTTACAAGCAGCCATTCCTGAACCTGCTGCTGTACCGGCAACACTGTACCCAGTGTAACGGTGCCGATGCGGTCGTAAGATGTTGAAGGGCCGGTACGAACATTTAAAACATTGGTGGTGACGCGTGCCAAAAGACTAGGTTTTACGCTTGTGATCTTCACATAGTCCCCGCTAACCCAACCACTTCTACCGTCTGGCAAAGACACTTGTACCCAGCCGTTTTGTTCGGAAAGTACCGGTAGTACAGTGTTCTCGGTGACGGTACCAATCCGATTGTAAGCAGTGGAAGGGCCTGTCCGCACATTGAGAACTGCCGTCGTCACAATTGCCGTTTTCATAGTACCGGTAGTTTCGGCAAAAACCGACTGGATCAATCCCAATGTCAGGACCACAAGTAGCATGCAGGATACAAACAGATTCCTCCGGTTACCCAAAAGCTCTCACCTTCTTTCTCTATGTATAGTTAGTCAATGCTGCCATACGCTCATATTGTATCATGCCCGGATAATTAGTAACAACTTGTAATAAATTCCACCAATCGACTTGACTGTCCAAAGTTTACTATAATCTTACACTATTATGGTTGTTTTGTCTATTGAAAAGTACAACTTCATTCAAGTATACTAAACCTATAAAGAATAAGTAATATTCCTTGCCGAACTAGGTATTAACTTTCCCATCAACATCATCAGACGATGTAATGTAGAAAATGTTCCCAAAATTATGTGGAGGTATGAGCGGGATGCAGCCACACAAGACACTGGATATTACGGCGGATTACTGCCCCATTACTTTTGTAAAGACAAAATTGGCGCTAGAGGAGATGAAACCGGGTGAAATTTTAGAAGTTTTTCTAGCCAATGCAGAAGCTGTACAGAATGTCCCCCGTAGTGTGCGCAGCGACGGCCATGTGGTGCATTTACTGGAAAAGCTGGATAACGGCATCTATCGTTTATTAATTGAAAAAAAGGGAGGGGAAGAGATTGACCCTGACTGAAGAGCAAATTCATCGTTATGCCAGGCATATTGTGCTGCCGGAAATTGGCGGTAAAGGGCAGGAGAAGTTGCTGGCTGCCAAGGTGCTGCTGGTGGGTGCAGGAGGGTTAGGATCGCCGGTGGCTTTGTACCTGGCAGGTGCCGGTGTAGGCACACTGGGTATTATGGACGGGGATACGGTTAGTTTAAGCAATTTGCAGCGTCAGATAATTCATACTACCAATGATATTGGCCGGCTTAAAGTGGATTCGGCAAAAGATACAATTAAACAGATTAATCCCGATGTGCAAGTCATTACCTATCCGGAATATGCATCGGTAGAAAATATCTTAAAGATCATGGCTGCATACGATGTGGTCATTGACTGTTGTGATAATTTTGCTACACGCTACCTTGTCAATGATGCGGCCGTTCTGTTGCAAAAGCCTTTTATTTACGGCAGTGTTATGCGCTTTGACGGGCAGGCTGCATTTTTTTATCCACCTCAAGGCCCTTGCTATCGTTGTCTTTTTCCGGAAGCTCCGCCCCCCGGTGCTGTGCCTACTTGTCAGGAAGCCGGGATCATGGGAGTTTTACCCGGACTGATTGGTATGGTTCAGGCAACTGAAGCCATTAAGTTTATCCTTGGTGTAGGAGATCTGCTTTTGGGGCGACTTTTAGTTTACGATGCATTGGCGATGGAATTTATGCATATCCAAGTTGGACGCAATCCCGAGTGCGCTATATGTGGAGATCATCCCACCATTACAGCTTTACATGCCGACAACTACCCGCAACTCCCTTGCTTAACTGAATAAAGTAAAAGATGTAAAAGCGTACTTCAAATTTACGATGTACGCTTTTTTTCTTTTTTGCTTGACACCAAAGAGAGGTAATTTTATAATTAATAGTAATCCTATAGGAATAAGAGAGTTAGGAGATGAAGAGATGAAAATTTATCAAAACCTGACTGAATTGATTGGGAGGACACCTTTATTGGAGTTGACTAATTTTAACCGGGAACAAAAGACTAACGGAGTGATTATAGCTAAACTGGAATATTACAACCCCCTTGGCAGTGTTAAAGACCGCATTGGTTATGCCATGATTAAAGACGCAGAAGACAGGGGCTTTATTAACAAAGACACTGTACTCATAGAAGCCACTAGCGGTAATACAGGCATTGCCCTGGCATTTGTGGCGGCAGCCCGCGGCTATCGTTTAATTTTAACAATGCCGGAAACTATGAGTTTGGAGCGGCGCAATTTGTTAAAAGCTCTTGGGGCGGAACTTGTCCTGACCCCCGGAGCCGAGGGAATGAAAGGTGCCATTGCCAAAGCCGAGGAGCTGGCTGCAGAAATAAAAAACTCCTTTATACTTAGACAGTTTGCAAACCCGGCAAACCCGGCTATACACCGGGCCACAACGGCAGAAGAGATTTGGACAGATACAGGCGGGCAACTGGATATTTTTGTGGCCGGTGTTGGCACAGGCGGTACCATAACCGGTGTGGGAGAAGTCCTTAAAGCAAAAAAACCGGGAATAAAAATTATCGCCGTTGAGCCCAAAGATTCACCTGTTTTATCCGGGGGCAAACCGGGACCGCATAAGATTCAAGGAATCGGTGCCGGCTTTATCCCGGAGGTGTTAAATACAAAAATAATTGATGAAGTCATTACCGTTGCCAACGAGGAAGCCATGGCAACATCACGTTTACTGGCACGAACGGAGGGGCTTTTAGTGGGCATTTCTTCCGGAGCTGCCGCTTTTGCAGCGTTGCAGGTAGCAAAAAGACAGGAAAACAAAAATAAAAAGATTGTTGTTGTTTTACCGGATACAGGCGAGCGCTATTTAAGTACTCCCTTATTTTCAGAAAACTAGAAAAGCGTGCTACAGGGCACGCTTTTTTGTCATTATAATTAATTATTACAGCAAAACAAAAAACTGGCAGGGAAATAAACTTAAAATGTGGAAAATCCACATAGATTAAATGTTTTTTGTTTTTGGCGTGAATAAAGGAGGTCTTAATGTGGCAAATATTGAGGTCTACCGGCAGTATGCCCGAAAGCTGCAGAATTTACTGCAACCGCAAAGTTATCCTGTAGCCATAAAACTGTTAACAGAAGAAAAAGAAATTCCTCCAAATGCTTTGCGGCCGAAAAAGGACCAGGGCGTCCATTTTTCCCTGTGTCAAGCCTTTGCCAAAGCGCGCTTCCGGGGAGAAACGGTGGCTATGTTAACAGAGGACCACTGGTGCTGGGCGCCTTTAGTAGGTTTTGGTTTGGTTGAGTTTCATGATCGTCATGAAAGTTTTCCCATCATAGTAAAATATTTAGGTATTGCTGATGAAGAGGCGGCAAAATCATTTTTACGTCAATTTCCCCGCTTGGAATACGGTAAGTATCTCGGTTTAGTAGTGGCACCGTTCATAAAGGCCGAATTTATACCCGACCTGGTTTTACTTTATGTTAACCATGCGCAGTTAAGGGATATCCTCATGGCCGTGAAATTTAAAACAGGCAAGCTCATCTTTTCCCAATTTGATGCCATTGACTCTTGCCTTTATGCAACCATTCCCGTAATCAAAACAGGTGAATATAGAATTACTTTTCCTGATCCGGGAGAGGTGGAAAGGGCGCTGGCTAAAGCTGACGAAGTTATTTTTTCCGTACCTGCCAAACGCCTGGAAGAGCTGCTGGCGGGGCTGTCCGTTTTTGGTGGCGGAAAAATGAGATTTGCCGAGCCGGCGGCAGAAATTGAGCCGGATCATCCTCGGCCAGAATTTTACCGGCAATTATTTAGGGCCTGGCATTTGGATGTGGAAGCATAAATTAAGGGAGGGGAAGAAAATGAAGGAAGAAAAGAAAAAAGAAATTATTGACAAAATTGTGCAGAAGGCAGTGGATGCCCAATTAAAGGTTGACAGTTGTGCCTGGAGTACCCTTTATGGGTTGTCTACTTATTTTGCTGTACCTAAAGAAATGGTGGCGGCTTCCATGGCTTTATCGGGAGGGGGAGCTTCCAGTTCAGGAACTTGCGGTGCGCTAAACAGCGGATTACTGGTTATAGGCGCAAAAAATTTTCCCCCTGTTGAGGAACAACTGAATGGCGATGAAAAGACACAGGAGAAAAACGGCGCCGCTTTTGCCAAAGCCTTTCGCCTGCGTGATGC
>JAAYMK010000134.1 GCA_012521405.1 Bacillota bacterium | reverse complement strand
TACATATAACCTGTGGCTGAGGCTTCAGGCGGTAAAAGCCCGGTCAGTGCCAAAGCCGTCATACTTTTACCGCTGCCGGACTCTCCCACAATACCTAAGATTTGACCTGCCGCTGCGGAAAAAGAAATTTTGCGGACTACTTTCACTGTTAAACCATTTCTGCTAAGAAAAACTTGTAAATCTTTTACTACTAGCAAGTCAAACCCTCCGCGTAGTTCTGGTTAATCCCAGTTGTTTGCGCAATCCTTCCCCCGTAAGATGGAAGGCGAAAACGGTGAGAAAAATAAACAAACCGGGAAACAAAGCATACCACCAAGCATGACGCAAATAAAGCTGGGCGTCGCGTAACATATTCCCCCATGTGGGTGTCGGCGGTTGAATCCCTAAACCGAAATAACTAATGCCGGCTTCAGTCATGACAGCCGCCGGTACACTTAATGTTGCCGCCACCAAAACCGGACCTAAAGCATTGGGCAATAAGTGGTGTAACATAATGCGGAAATGATTGGCCCCCAACATCCTGGCTGACTGGACAAATTCTTTTGTGCGCAGCTGCAGCACTTCTCCGCGTACCAGCCTGGCCACACTGGGCCAACCTGTGCCACCGATAACAAATATTACCAGCCACAAAGCCGGCTCAAAAACTGCCACAAGGGTCAGTACCAGCAGCATGGAGGGAAAAACAAGTACAATATCGGTAAAGCGCATGATGAGGGCATCCAGTAATCCGCCAAAGTAACCGGCGACCAGTCCCAGTAAAAACCCTATACTTACCGACAGGAGCATGGACAAAGTCCCGACAGCTAAAGAAACACGGGCACCGTAAAGTACACGGCTGAAAATATCTCTGCCTAATCTGTCCGTACCGAAAGGATGTTCTATGCTGGGCGGTTGCAGCCACTGTTGTGTGTTGGTGGCAAATGGGTCATGTTTTGCCAATACCGGGGCAAAAAAAGCCAGAGCTGATAAAAAAAGAATGAGGCTAATACCAATGAGAAATTCAAAATTGCCTGGATTTTTATATCTTGCCATGGTTTTCCTCCGCTATGCTTTTACCCTTAAACGCGGATCTACCAACAGGTAAAGGACATCTGCGAAAAAATTAGCTATGGCCACCAGCGATGCAGTGTACAAATTTACCGTCATAATTACCGGATAATCCCTGGCCATGGTTGAGGTGACAATAAACCGGCCTACCCCCGGCCAGGCAAAAACTTGTTCCGCCATCATGGCGCCTGTAAATAACATGGGCAAAGAAAGGGTGGCTATAGTAATAATAGGTATGGCACTGTTGGGCAAAACATGTAAGATCATTACCTGCCTGTCTGTTAGTCCCCGGGCTTTAGCGGCACGCACAAAATCCAAATTAAGCACATTTAAAACGGCACTGCGCACATGGCGTACATAGTAGGCAAAATTATGAAAAATCATTACCGTTAAAGGCAGTACCATGTGCTGGATGATATCCCAGAAGCTCCCGTCACCCGGAGTCCGCATTCCTACGGCGGAAAAAAGAGGAAAGCGATAAGTAAAGAGAATTATCAGGACTATGCCAAACCAATAACTGGGCACAGATATGCCTGCCAGGGAAAAAATTTGTACTAGCCGCTCAGCCCAAGAGTTTTGCTTTCTTGCCACATAAATCCCCACGATGATAGCCAACAGCAAGCCCAGCACAAAGGCGGGAACCGTTAAAAGTAGGGTTGATGGTAAACGTTCCAAAATTAACTCCGTAACCGGCCGGTTATACAGCAACGATTGGCCGAAATCACCACGCAGCATTCTGCTCAACCAGGAAATATATTGTGCCGGTAACGGCTGGTCTAGATTTCTCAATTGCAGCCACCTTTCCACGGCAGTGGGATCCAGGCGTAGTTCCGGATTTGCCTGCAAAGGATGTCCAGGTGCCAGGTGCATGGTTAAAAAGGTAGCTATGGAAACACCGAATAAAACAAGCAAGGTTTGCGTAAATCTCCGCACCAGTTGAAAAATCACATATTTTCCTCCTCGGCTTTTAGCGTCCATTCATGCACATTAAAGAAAACCGACTCAGGGTGGGGACGGAAGTTTTCTACAGCGGCGCTCACTGCATGAATGGCCTGACGGGAATAAAGCCAGATGGCCGGAATATCGGCCACAATTTTTTTCTGTGCCTGGCGATAAAGAGTTGCCCTCTCTTCTTGAGTGGTTGCTTTGATTGCTTGCTCCAATAAAATGTCAACTTCCTCGTTTTTATAACCTAAAGCATTCCCTAGACTTTCAGAATGCCAATGGTAAGTCAAGTCAGGGTCTGCCTCCACTCCCCGGCCTAAAATAGCCAGTTCATAATCCCCTTCATTGATGGCAGCCAGGAATGCTTCCCATTCCAAAAGCGACAATTGTATATCAATACCTATTTTTGCCGCCTGTTCTTTTAACAGGAGGGCAACGTTTTCACGCACAAGGTTGCCGGCGTTAAAAACCAGGTTTAATTGCAAGTTCTTATACCCCGCTGCCACTAGAAGCTCCCTTGCCGCCGCCAAATCAACAGCTTCAGTATGAAGCGAGCGGTCGTAAGCAAAATGCAGTGGTAAAAGAGGACCGTAAAGGGGATCCGCAAAACCTAACAGTACATTATTTACAATTTCGCGCCTATCCACCAGTGTGGCCAAGGCTTGCCGCACACGCCTGTCCTGTAGCGGTGAATCTTTTTTCGTATTAATGGCAATATAGTCGTAAACAAGGCGCGGATTGGTATAGATTTTTATTTGCGGATCGGCCTGCAGCCGGCTTACGTCTTCAACTTTTACCGCTGTGGGAATAAGATCCAATTTACCGGCCAAAAGTTCTATGACTTGTGTTTCCACATTGGGGACAAACCGGTAATAAATATGCTCAATCTTGGGTTTGCCTAAAAAAAAGTTGGGATTGGCCTTAACATGTACATATTCGTCCGTATCCCATGCCGCCAAAAGATATGGTCCTGAACTAACCGGCAGTTTAAATGAATATTCATGTGCTTCCAGCCGCCTCACTTCCACTGAACTTAAAAGATGAGCCGGTAAAAGCGGAAAGGTTAAAAAGGACAAAAATGGTGCATAAGGTTCTTTTAAGGTTATAGAAAATGTCTTCTCATCGAGCACCTTTATCCCTGCGATAAAACCGTCGGCAAAAAGAGATTGATGGTTTTGTTTATATTCTTGTGCTCCGGCCACATATTGCAGGGGCAAAAACAGCCAACCTGTATAATCAGGGTGACAGATTACACGCATGGTGAAAGCTGCATCTTCAGCCGTAATGGGCAACCCATCCGTCCAATATGCATTTTCATGTAAAGTAAAAATATAAGTAAGATTGTCCTCCAAAACTTCCCAGGAAGACACCAAATGAGGCTGTGGGGCTAAAGTATCAGGGTCGGTAACTAAAAGTGTGGCGTGCAAGAGGGATGCCACTTCCGCCGAAGCGCTATCACGCAAAAAAAGCGGATTCAATGTTATAGGACCGGCCATGGCTGCCACATGCAATTCAGTTTCTTGTCCGGTAGCATGCTCTTTATGTCCATGGCAACCGCTTAAAAACAAAAGCACAAGACTTAAAGCCGCCAGTAGCATTCGCCGCATCTGGAACCACCTCCCTTTCCTGGCAAAGCAACAATTAAAGCACTGTTTAAAAATAATATATGTACAAGTTCTGCTAAAAAGAACACAGGCGGTTCAAGCACCGCCTGTAGCGATGATAAAACTGCATTTTAAAAGCGATAATTTTCCCTTTAATGTTAAAATGGTTAGGTTAATTTAGCTGAAAACATGTTTCAGACCCAGGAGCATTAAAACCACTCCGGCCACGAAAGTGGCGTTTCCCTCTTTAAATTTTTGCGCATATTGTTTTCCGAAAACCAAGCCGGCGGAAAGAAAAATAAGTTTAGTAATGCCTACTGTCAAGGAAACGGCAAGCGGTGAAAAACCCATCATGGCTGCACTAAAACCTGTACCAAAGGCATCAAGGGCAAGCGCCACACCTAAAATAACTGCTTCCCGTGCGTTAATTTCACCGGAGCGATCAAAATCGGCCTTTTCCGGCTCCCGTAAAATAGCTGCTAATAAAGCCAAGCCGGTTTTTTTGGGCATTTCTGGAGTAGGTTTTTCCTTTTTGCAAAAAAAAGCCTGCTTGATGAGATAAAAACCCACAAGCATTAACATTATTCCGCCAAAATATGAGGCCGGCCCTTCACCAAAAACATCTGCCACACGGCTGCCTACCTGCATGGAGATAAAAATTGAAAGTGCAGACGATAAACAAATAATGAAAAGTGAAGGCAGCGGAATATGTACTTTGCGTAGTCCATAAGAAAAACCGACGCCAAAGCCGTCAACAGATACTGCCATACACAACAAGATGACAGAAATAATTGGCAATTTACTCCCTCCCATCTGCGACTAATTTCATAGTATGGCGTCACTGGCAAATGGTGCTTAGACTTCTTTTCCGGGGCAAAAAAAAAACGTGATGTTTGCAACACCACGTTATTTTTGTCAAAATCAGCTTTTATTTATTTTTGGCAAGAGGGACAGAAGTAGGTACCTCTGCCGGCCACCACTGTGCGGTGAATCTTTTGCCCGCACCGGAGGCAGGGTTTATCGTTTTGCTTATAAACCTGTAAATGATTTTGAAATGCTCCACGGCCGCCGGCTGCATCACGGTAATCACTCATGGTGGTTCCCCGCCAGTAAATAGCTTCGTTTAGCACTTCACAAATACTTTGGTATAATTTTTTACATTCCTCTAGATTTAAAGTTGAAGCCGGACGGTCGGGGCGGATACCTGCCCGGTATAAAGCTTCATCGGCATAGATATTGCCAAGCCCGGCAATAACCTCCTGCTTAAGCAGCAGTGCTTTAATGCTGGTTTTACGCCTTTTTGCTTGCGCAAAGAGATAATCTGCGTTAAATTCAGGAGAAAAAGGTTCAGGTCCCAAGGTGGAAAGTCCTTTAATTTGTCCAAGGGCGTGAGCGGGCAGCCAGTAAATTGTGCCAAATTTACGCACATCGTGAAAGACTAAAGCAGTGCCATCGCGAAAATGAAAAACCATATGGGTATGTTTATCGGGGGAATAATTATGCTCACAAAATAATAGCTGTCCCGTCATGCGCAAGTGAATGACAAGAACTGTGTCATCATGTAAGTGAATCAGCAAATATTTGCCGCGCCGGTTTATAGTTGTGATTTTACGGCCGGGCAATTCCTGCTGCAGGCGGGTGGCAGTGGGAATTTTTATAGAGCCGGAATAATATATCTCTACCTCGGCAAAAATGCGGCCGCCCAGTAAAGCTGCCAAATCCCTGCGTATAGTTTCCACTTCAGGTAGTTCAGGCATTGTTGTCACTCTTTCTCTTTACATGTCTTTTAGTGGTTGCTTTTGTGCCCAGTTGGGTCCTACTTTTACATCTACCGTCAGCGGCACTGCCAGTTCAATGGCTCCTTCCATTTCCCTACGCACCATTTTAGCAATTTCCGGCAAAATACTTTCTTCCACTTCAAAAACCAATTCGTCATGCACCTGCAAAATCATTTTTGCCTGTTCTCCATAAGGTTTTAAGCTTTCACTTATTTTCAGCATGGCCAGCTTAATAATATCGGCGGCAGAGCCTTGAATGGGCGTATTCATGGCTGTGCGTTCAGCAAAAGTGCGCTGGTTATAATTGCGTGCATTGATGCCGGGTAAATAGCGCCGGCGATTACAAATGGTAGTAACATAGCCTTTTTCCCTGGCTTCCGCTACAATGCGTTTTCTATATTGTTCCACACCGGAAAGCCGTTCAAAATAGCGTTTAATATAACTTTTGGCTTCCTGCCGCGTAATTCCCAGTTGGCGTGAAAGACCATAATCGCTAATGCCATAAATAATACCAAAGTTTACCGCCTTTGCCCGTTCGCGCAATTCTTTGGTCACTTGCGATGGCTCAATGCCAAAAACTTCAGCCGCCGTCCTGGTATGAATATCTTCATTTTTCCGGAAAGCATCAATTAAAACTTTATCCTGTGATACATGTGCCAATACTTTTAATTCAATTTGTGAATAATCGGCGGATAAAAGCAATTGTGTTGGTTTTGACGGCATAAACGCTTTTCTGATCCGCCGGCCTTCTTCCAGGCGAATAGGTATATTCTGCAGGTTAGGGTCGGAACTAGAGAGACGGCCGGTGGCGGTAACGGTCTGGTGAAAAGTAGTATGGATGCGTCCTGTTTGCGGATTAATCAGTTTCGCCATGCCTTCCAAATAAGTGCCTAATAATTTTACCAAAGTACGATACTGCAAAATATCAGCCACAATTTCATGATAAGGAGCCAGTTCCTCCAAAACTTGGGCATCTGTGGAGTAACCTGTTTTTGTTTTTTTAATGACAGGCAAACCAAGTTTTTCAAACAGGATATAGGAGAGCTGTTTGGGTGAATTCAAATTAAAGCGCTCACCGGCCACTTTATATATCCGCTCTTCCAGTTTGGCGATTCGCCCTTGGAATTCTTGACGCAACTGGTTTAAAGTTTCTTTATCTACATAAACACCTGTACGTTCCATTTGCGCCAACACTAGTGTCAAAGGCAGCTCTAAGTCATAATAAAGCCGGGTAAGATTATATTCTTCCAGTTTATCCCTTAATATTTGATATAAATCAAACAAGGTGCGTGCTGCAGCGCAGGCGTACGCCTGTACCAGGGCAAGATCTTTATCTTTTTTGCCGGGAACAGGCAGTCGGCGTTGTAAGTATTTTTGTGCCAGTTTAGACGGTGGATAACCGTTTTCCAGGGGATCAAGCAAATACGCCGCCAAAGTGGCATCAAAAAAAGACCCGGACAGTTCCCTGCCTGTTAGCTGCCAGCAGAGATTGCTCCAGACTTTAGCATCATAAAGCAAAAGCTCACAGGAACCAGCCAAAAAAGTTGTGAAAGCACGGGCGGCATCACTGTTATCATGAAAATTAAGATAATAAGTTTCCTTTTCCGTGGCTATGGCCAAGCCGGAAAGGCTGTCCTGCCAACCGGCTTCAACCGGGACAGGCATCACTGCCAAGCGTGTAGCAGCTGGAAGTGACCTGCTAAACTCTTCCCATTGGGCAAGGGAAATTATCGCAAAACTTTCTTTTTCCGCTGTGGCAGCTTTATTTTCCACCGCGGGCAGTTTTTCCAACAGACTGGAAAACTCCAATTGCTGAAAAAGCCGGCGCAGCTCTGCATATTGCGGCTCACGGCGCTGAAAATCTTCCGCTTTAAAATTCAATGGTACATCTTTGAGAATAGTTGCCAGCCACCGGCTTAAAAAAGCCTGCTGGCGGTATGTTTCCAAGTTTTCCCGCAGTTTGCCTTTAATTTCATCTAAATGCTCATAGATTCCCTCCAGGGAACCGTATGCAGTTAGTAATTTGATTGCCGTTTTTTCACCGATCCCGGGAACACCGGGAATATTGTCGGAGGGATCACCTTTTAAAGCTTTATAATCAATATATTGCTTGGCAGACAAGCCATAGCGCTCCTGTAACTTATCCTCGTTATATCTTTCCACCTGCGTAATGCCGCGGCGTGTGTAAATAATCTCACAGGGTAAATCCACCAGCTGAAAAATATCGGCATCTCCGCTGACAATGACCGGAACCAACTCTTTTTGTAGAGCTTTGGTTGCCAAGGTACCAATAATATCATCCGCCTCATATTTGTCTATTTCCACTACCGGTATCTGCAGGGCCTGCAAAAGCCGGTGCACATAGTCAATTTGCTCAACCAATTCAGGCGGTGTCTTTTCCCTTTTACCTTTATAAGCACTAAATTTCTCGTGGCGAAAAGTTTCCCTGCTTTTATCAAAAGCCACGGCAATATAGCCGGGAGCTTCATCTTCCAAGAGCCTGAAGAGCATCATGGTGAAACCGTAGACAGCGTTGGTATACAGGCCCTGTTTTGTTTGTAATAGCGGCAAAGCAAAAAAAGCGCGATAAAGCAAACTGCTGCCGTCTAAAATGAGAAACTTATTATTTTTCACGGCAACGCTTCCTTTCTATCTTTAATCGCCAAAGTAAGACCACTAAGACCGGAATGCCAATTACATTTAACCAAATCCGCCAAACAGGTTGCTTGAAACGGTAAGCGGTATCTTCAGTAGCTTCATTTGCCTTTGCCGCTGTAATTTGGGGCGGAAAAGCATCTTGCACGGCGGCATTTTCCTCGGCCTGATTTCTTTCCGGGGAACTTACTTCCTCATTACCTGCAACTCTTTGGAGATTATTTGCGCTTTCCGCTACTAGCACATCTTCACTGCCCATCAGAACCATTTCTTGTGGTGACGCCAAATTTCGTTCCGGCCCTAGAAGCGGCAGCACATTTCCAAACACAAGTAACAAAAAGATAGCAGCCGCTGCAGTTGCTTGCAGGAACACCCGTTTAGGCCGGACAACCTTTTTGGTTTCGGCTTCACCTTGCAAGATGCGTAAAACATTTTGCCGCACTTCTGCCGGCGGTTGCAGTTCTTTTGCCTGCTGCAACCAAGCAATGGCAGCTTTCAACTCATCCACTTCACGTTGACAGCGGGCACATTGAGCAAGATGGGCTTCAAAGGCTTTTTGTCTTTCTGTAGTGAGGATGCCATCTATATATTCACACATGTATTGTCTGCTTTGTTCACAGTTCATACTCCGCCCCCCTTTTCTCCTTTAGATGTAAACTCTGCCCTTTTTGTTCCTCCCTTTGTCGATATAGATCCCGCAGGCGAGAGCGCGCCCGGCTGAGGCGTGATTTTATTGTGCCCAAACTTACCTGAAAAGTCTCAGCCATTTCTTCATAGCTAAAGCCCTGCAGGTCACGCATGACAATGATGGCACGTTGCTTGGGGGGAAGCTTTTGCAAAAGCTCTTGAATTTCTTTTTGCAGTTCGTGCTCTAAAGTGATTTGGAGGGGATCCGGTTCATTACCGGCAAATTCAAGCTGAATTTCACCGTCTGCAGTGGAAAGCGGATTATCCAAAGAAAAAATCTGCGGCTTCCTTTGGCGTTTACGTCGTTCATCCAGGCAAGTATTGGTTGCAATGCGAAACAACCAGGTAGAAAAACTTGACTGTCCTTGGAAAGAAGGCAGCGCCCGGAATGCCTTTAAAAATGATTCTTGCGTTAAATCTGCCGCATCTTCTTTGTTGCCGGTCATGCGATAGCAAAGTGTATAGACTTTTTTTTCATAGCGTTGCATTAAAAGGTCGTAAGCTTCCAGATCTCCTTTTTGACAGTGGCTGACCAGTAATTTTTCCTGATCAGACATGACGCTCACCTTCTTTCTTGCGGCAGCTACGAAATTTTACGCAAAAGATCTGCCATTTCCAGAGCACTAACTGCGGCATCCCAACCTTTATTGCCGGCTTTTGTTCCTGCCCGTTCAATGGCTTGTTCAATTGTATCGGTGGTAATGACGCCGAAAATTACCGGCACCAAACTGTCTAAACTAACTTTGGCTATCCCTTTGGCAACTTCGCCGGCCACAAGATCAAAATGCGGCGTTGCTCCGCGAATAACTGCCCCCAAGCAGATTATCGCGTCATAGCGTCCGCTTACGGCCAGTTTTTTTGCCACCAAAGGAATTTCAAATGCCCCGGGTACCCAGGCCAAGTCAATATTTTCCTCTGCTACGCCGTGACGCTTTAAAGCATCCAAACAACCGCTGAGCAGTTTGTTGGTAATAAATTCATTAAACCTGCCCACAACAACGGCAAATTTATAATTACGTCCGAGCAATTGCCCTTCATATACTTTCTGCATGGTTACCTCCTCAACATTTTATGGCTTTATTGTTAATCTTAGTGGGCCAGTAAATGACCTAATTTATGTTTTTTTGTTAAAAGGTAAGCTTTATTATCTGTAGACGGTTCTATTTCCAATGGAATTCGTTCTACAATGGCAAGCCCATACCCTTCTAAACCTTTAATTTTACGTGGATTATTTGTCATCAGACGTATATTACGCACCCCTAAATCCACGAGAATTTGTGCTCCCAGACCATAATCCCGTAAGTCAGCCGGAAAACCTAAGGCCTCATTGGCTTCCACAGTATCCTTACCTTGATCCTGCAAAGCATAAGCTTTAATTTTATTTATAAGCCCAATGCCGCGTCCTTCTTGACGCATATAAACTAAAACTCCCTTGCCTGCTTTTTCAAGCTGCTGTAAAGCTGCAGCCAATTGTTGTCCGCAATCACAGCGTTTTGAACCAAAAACATCCCCTGTCATGCATTCCGAATGGACACGGACAAGCACCGGTTCGGTACCAGCCACCTCGCCTTTAACCAGAGCCAGATGCTCTCTACCATCCACATTGTTTTCATAGGCAATGATTTTAAATTTACCATAAATTGTAGGCAAATCAGCTTCTGCCACCCGAAAAATTAATTTGTCATTTTTCATTCTGTACCTGATTAAATCAGCAATGGTGATAATTTTTAATTTGTGTTTCTTTACAAATTCCATTAGCTGGGGAACCCTGGCCATGGTACCGTCTTCATTCATAATTTCGCAAATGACACCGGCCGGATATAAACCGGCCAAAACGGCCAGATCTACCGCTGCTTCTGTATGCCCGGCGCGCCTTAACACACCGCCTGCCGCCGCGCGCAAAGGGAAAATATGACCGGGGCGGCGCAAATCGGAAGGCTTTGTGGCCGGATTAATAAGTGCCCGGACAGTGCAGCAGCGTTCCGCTGCCGAAATACCGGTGGTACAGCTTTTGGCATCAACGGAAACTGTAAACGCAGTGGCATGACGATCAGTATTATTTGCCACCATTTGTGGTAAATCCAGCTCTTCGACCCTCTTGGCCGTAAGTGGTACACAGATTAATCCTCGCCCGTATTTGGCCATGAAATTAATGGCTTCGGGCGTAACCTTTTCCGCCGCCATGACTAGATCGCCTTCGTTTTCTCGATCCTCACTGTCAACCACAACAATCATTTTGCCTCTCTTTAAATCTTCTATGGCTTCTTCAATGGTATTAAAATTCATTTTCTCACCTACCTTTGGCTGTTGTTTGCCAAACAGTGCTTTTGTTGCGCAGGGTTTTTAGAGAAAACCATAATTACTTAACATCTCCAGCGTAACCTCACCTGTATTTTCAGCTTCTCTTTGTCCTGCGAGTAAACGGGCTACATATTTGCCAATCAGATCATTTTCCAGGTTCACCAGATCATTGACTTTTCTTTTACCTAGAGTTGTTTGTGCCGCTGTATGGGGAATGACGGAAACGGTAAAAGTATCTTGCTCCAATGTGGCTACAGTAAGAGAAATGCCGTCAACAGCGATACTGCCTTTGGGTATAATGTACTGCATCACGGCAGGCGGTGCAGCAATGCGAAAAATGATGGCATTGCTTTCTTGGTATTTAGCCGTGATTTTTCCCACAGCATCAATATGGCCACTCACCAAATGTCCGCCAAGCCGTCCACCCAACATTAAAGCCGGTTCCAAATTAACAGGATCACCCGGTTTCAGTTGCCCTAGATTTGTGCGCCTTAATGTTTCCGGCATCATGTCCACGGTAAAGTGGTGACGAGAAAAATCCACCACTGTTAAACAAACGCCGTTTACGGCTATACTGTCTCCCAGATTTACATCGGCTAAAATTTTTTTTGCACGTACGCTCAATTTGGCGGCATCCTGCTGCACCTGGAGATTTTGCACTATGCCCAGCTCTTGAATAATTCCGGTAAAAATTGTCTTCACTCCTTTCTAACCTTTTGGGTACTGTACATATCCGGTGACCAAAATGTCATGCTCAAAAAAATCATATTTTACTCCAGACAATTGCCATGCTTCATTCACAGCAGCCACACCTTGCCCGCCCACGGGCGTGGGAGCCTCCTTACCGCCAAAAATTTTGGGAGCAATAAAAAAGTGGACTTTATCAACCAAACCGGCGGCCAAAAGTGCATAATTTAACGCACTTCCCCCCTCCACCAGGACGGAAATAATTTCTCTTTGCCCTAAAGTAAGCATCATTTCCCTTAAAGGCACTTTCCCGTCAGCAGTGGGTGATAAAGAAATTATTTCCACACCTTTTTGCCGCAAGGCTTCTATTTTTTCCCGGGGAGCCGCTTTGGTGGTGACCAAAAGAGTTTTTTCCGGATTTTCGCAGACAACATGGGCAGAGAGGGGAATTTTGGCGGTGCTGTCAACAATGACACGCAGGGGGTCCTTTCCCCCTTCGGGTAGGCGTGTATTTAATCTGGGGTTATCGGTCAAAACTGTACCGATGCCAACCATAATGGCATCGTATTCATGGCGCAAACTGTGTCCAAAGCGGCGTGAAGCGGCACCGGTGATCCAACGGGATGCTTTTGTGCGTGTGGCAATTTTTCCATCCAGTGTCATGGCTGCTTTGATAACAGTAAAAGGGAATTTAGTGGTTATATACTTGATAAAAGCTTCATTAAGATCTCGTGCTTCCTGTTCCAAAACACCGCACTTAACTTCCAAGCCCGCTGCTTTTAATTGTTGTATGCCTTTACCGTTAACAAGGGGATTAGGATCAGTCATGGCCACAACTACTCTTTTGATGCCGGCAGCAATAATTTTCTCTGTGCAGGGCAAAGTTCTACCCGTATGGGCACATGGCTCCAGTGTGACGTATAATGTGGCTCCTTTCGCCTCCTTTCCCGCCTGCTGCAGGGCAATTATTTCTGCGTGGGCAGTGCCGGCCCTTTGATGAAAGCCGGAGCCGACAATTTTATTGTTTTTCATAATCACTGCCCCCACCATGGGATTAGGGCTGGTATACCCCCTTGCCTTTTGCGCCAAATCCAGGGCTATTTGCATAAAATATTTGTCTTTTTCCATGAACTTTTCACCTCAAAGCAAAAACCCCGGGAAAAATCCCAGGGTCAACAAAAATTTTAATTTCCTTCTCCCATCCAGACTATACTGTCGGCTCTGGAATTTCACCAGATCTGCCTTACGGCTCGCGGGCTTTACCGCCGGTTCGGAATTGAAGAAAATCTTCTCACCGTACCCTGAAGGAATTTTTCCTTTAAGACTATATAAAATTTTGTCAAGTAATTATTTTCTGGCCAGCAACATTTTCATTGCCTCTTTGACGTCATCTTGCCCAAAAACGGCAGTACCCGCCACCAGCACAGTGGCACCCGCCTCCCTTACTAAAGGTGCCGTTTCGGCATTTATGCCACCGTCTACCTGAATCTCTAAAGATTTATTGCCTATCATTTCCTTCAGCTTGCGAATTTTGGGTAGCACGGCCGGAATAAACTCCTGCCCACCAAACCCGGGATTGACGCTCATAATGAGCACTAAATCCAGATCATCAAGTACATACTCCAGTACTGATAACGGCGTTGCCGGGTTTAGGGCCACACCGGCTTTCACGCCCAAAGCACGAATCTGCTGCAAAACCCTGTGCAAATGCGTACACGCTTCCGCCGATACAGTCAACAAATCGGCACCTGCTTGTGCAAAAACCTCGAGATAACGTTCGGGCTTTTCAATCATAAGATGGACATCAAAAAAAAGTGATGTATGTTTGCGTAGTGCTTGGACAATCTGCGGTCCCATGGTTAAATTAGGCACAAAATGGCCGTCCATCACATCAAAATGTAGCCAGTGCGCTCCGGCGGCTTCCACTTTTTTCACTTCTTCCCCCAGCCTTGCGAAATCGGCTGCAAGCAATGACGGTGCAATCTTCAACATTAATACTCTCGCTCCTGTTGTTTCACTTCATTGAGAAAATATAAATAATGCTCATAACGTGAAGCCAAAATTTCCCCCTGCTGCACGGCAGCTTTAACGCCGCAATCCGGTTCTTTAAGGTGCTGGCAGGTGTTAAAGCGGCATTTTTCCGCAAAGGGAAAAAAGTCGGGAAAATAATACGGTAGTTGTTGGCTTGTGACTTCAGTAAGCTCCAGCTGGCTAAAACCTGGAGTATCGGCCACAAATCCTTCAGCTTCCAGAGGAATCAATTCCACATGTCTGGTGGTATGACGGCCTCTTTTGCTTTTAGTAGAAACAGTGCCGGTTTTTAAATTAATCCCGGGTTTTATGCAATTAAGTAAAGAAGATTTCCCGGCTCCAGAGGGTCCGGCAAAAACAGAAACACGGTCATTCAACTCTTTGCGCAAATCTTCAATTCCCTGCCCAAGTTTGGCACTGGTAAAAATAATTTTATACCCGGTATTTTCATAATAGGTTACCAACTGGGAAACATCATCATGGGGCAAATCTGCTTTATTAAGACAAACTAGCGCCCGCAGCTGTCTGCTTTCAGCCAATACCAGTAAACGATCTAAAAATTGGAGTGATAAAGGCGGATTCTGCAGGGCACAAACGATTATCACCTGGTCAAGGTTAGCTACCGGTGGGCGAATTAAAAAATTTCGCCGCGGCTTTACCGTTTCCAAGACACCTTCATTGGCGTTTACCGTAAATTCTACCCGGTCTCCTACATAAATATTAATTTTGTCTTTTTTAAAACGTCCGCGGGCCCGGCAACGATATTCCTTGCCGTCCCGTGTCCGGACATCATAAAAACCTCCTATGGCTCTAACTACTATTCCCTGCAGGCTATATCCCTCCTCAAATTATGGAAATGCTTTTACCTCGATGTGATTTCCCCACCGAACTTCAACTATGCCACTGCCCCAGCCAACCGTTTCAATGGGGTTGCCGTCGCTGACATAAGTTTCTTCCCGGTCACCCATTTCATCACTGATAATGACAGTGATGATCTCTCCAGGTGGTATATCGGCAGTCATAATGGTAATATTATGTTTTTCCAGCTGCGGTTCTTCCGGACCTTTACTGATAACTAAATCCACGTAATCACCGGCCTGCAATTTTTCCCCCGGTTCCGGAAACTGATCAATAACATAGCCGGCAGGGTACTGATCACTATATTCTTCACTGGTTTTGCGTGGAATAAGGCCAAATAATTGGAGCCAGTTTTCGGCATCTTCCAAGGTCCGCCCCGTTAAATCTACCAGTTCAATAGGTTTGCTCCCTTTACTGACCACAATTTTCACCGTAGAGCCTTTAGGAATTTTATGATTGGCACCGGGATCTTGAGAAATAACAATTCCTTGTGGCTCGTCGCTGTATTCCTCAATTACCTCCACATTAAAACCACTGTCTTCAAGTTTTAACTCTGCCGGACGTCTTTGCATACCCACCACATTATCTACACTGACTAGTTCAGGTCCGGTACTGATGATTAACGCCACTTCACGACCTTTTTTCACTGTCCTGCCCTCCTTGGGATTTTGGCTGATAACATACCCGGAGGGGACTGTTTCGCTGGGGATCTGGTCCTCAAGGCGCGGTACCAGGCCGGCTTCTTCTAAAATAGCAAAAGCCTGGCTTTGCAGTTCTCCTTCCACATCCGGTACAATCACATCAGGAACGGCAAAAATTTGCAACAGCCTTGTGGCTGTATACGCTAAAATTATTAAAACGATAATGAGAGCCAGCACACCGGCAAGATAGACAGGTTTTAAACGACGCTTTTTTGTTTTTGGGGAACGGAGGTTTGTTTGCTTTTCTGTTTTGTGCATAGAGGGGCGCACAATTGTTGAAAATTCAGCTTTATTCTCATGCAACCACTCATTCAGTGCAGCAGCCATTTCCCGGGCTGTTTGAAAGCGGTTTTGGGGATCTTTTTCTACCGCTTTACGCACAATACGGCATAAGGCTCTTGGAATCTGCGGGTTAATCTCTTCGGGATCAGGAAAAGGTTCCTGTAAATGTTTTACCGCTATAGAAACAGGTGATTCTCCGCTGTAGGGCAGGCGTCCTGTCAACATTTCATACAGGACAATCCCTAAAGAATAAATATCCGATTTTTCATCTGTGGCGCCGCCCCGGGCCTGTTCCGGGGAAAAATAATGTACGGAACCTAGAATTTCTCCACTATAAGTTAGGGTCGAAGCTGTAACGGCTTGGGCGATACCGAAATCAGTGACTTTTACCCTCCCGTCATCACTAATGAGAATATTATGGGGCTTTACATCCCGGTGGATAATTCCGTGCTTATGGGCATGACTTAAAGCTAAAGCTATATGGGCAGCATATTCTGCCGCCGTATAGACATTAAGACGCCCCGTTTCTTCAATTAAAGCCTTTAATGAACGTCCTTGCACATACTCCATCACTATATAATGAATGCCATTTTCATGGCCAACATCGTAAACACTGACAATATTGGGGTGCGATAAACCGGCAGCAGCCTGTGCCTCACGCCGGAAACGGCGGACAAAATCTTGGTCACCGGCATACTCGGGTCTTAATACTTTGACGGTCACATGACGGTTAAGAATGGTATCCAAACCTTTAAAAACAAAGGCTGTTCCACCGTCTCCAATTTTTTCAACTATTTTGTAACGGTTCCCCAATATTTTCCCAATCATCTCTTCACCTCAAGTCCTCGCTGCCAGTTAGACAACCTCAATCAAAACGATGGTAATATTATCCATACCACCCTTTTCATTGGCCAAAATCACCATGTCGCCAACGATCTCAGCCGGCTCCTTGTTCTGACTGGCAACCGCCAGAATTTCTTCTTCCGCCACAAACCCATGCAATCCGTCTGTACATAAAAGCAGGCGGTCACCCGGTTTAACCTCAACTGGCAAAACATCGAAAGTAGTTTCATGGTCGGTCCCCAAGGCACGGGTAAGAATGTGACGCTGCGGATGATCAACGCTTTCTTCCTCGCTGATTTGACCGTTTTTTACCAATTGAGAAACAAGGGTATGATCCTCTGTGAGGGGGACAAGTTTATTTTGCCGCAACAAATAAGCACGACTGTCTCCTATATGGGCTAACCAACAAGATTCCAAAACAAAAAGCAAAAGTGTCAGTGTGGTGCCCATACCGCTGTATTCAGGTTTAGTTTTGCCGGTGTGAAAAACTTTTTCATTGGCAGCTGCCAGCATGGCTTCAAGGGACGATTGCAGAGATTCGCCTTCCACAGCTTTCGCAATTAAATCTTCTTGATGGTGATTTAAATAGTCTTGAATGGCATCCAGGGCCATGGCGCTGGCGACTTCACCGGCAGCATGGCCGCCCATACCGTCGGCAACTGCAAAAACCTGCAAAGAGTTCTCGCCAACAATCAGATAACGGTCTTCATTATTGGCGCGAACCCTACCTCGATCAGTAATTCCTGCAGCTCGCAAACTCTTCTTCACCCCTTGTTTCTCTCCCCACAGTATTTATTTCTCAGCTGACCGCAAGCTGCGGCAATATCTTCGCCCAATCTGCGGCGCACTGTAACATTTATACCAGCACCAGCTAAAATCTGTTTAAATTTTTCTACTTTCTCCGGGGGGCTTGGCCGGAAGTTGATTTCACTGACAGCGTTAAAAGGAATTAAATTAACATGGCAAAGTCTTCCCTTTAGCAGTCCGGCCAGTTCCTTCGCATTACGAGGCTCGTCGTTTAGCCCGTCAATTAAAATATATTCATATGTTACACGCCGCCCGGTAAGACTTGCATACTGATCACAGGCATCAAGCAGTTCTTCCAACGGATATTTTTTATTGATGGGCATAATGCGGTTGCGCAATTTATTATTGGAGGCATGCAACGAAACTGCCAGATTTAGTGGCCACCTGTGTTTTGCCAACTCTAAAATTTTTGGTACTAACCCGCAGGTGGACAAAGTTACATGCCTTAAACTCATGCCCAGGCGCTCCCGGTCGGAAACAGCCTCCAAAAAGGCAACCACGGCGTTAAAATTATCCAGCGGCTCACCGGTGCCCATTAAAACCATGCTTTTTAATTTACGCTTTGCTGCCAGTAAAACTTTTTTTGCCAGTAAAAGCTGCAAAGCAATTTCTCCCGCCGTTAAATTGCGTATAAAACCGGGTAAACCTGAAGCGCAAAAGCCACAGCCCATGCGACAGCCTACCTGTGTGGACAGGCAAACACTATCGCCAATCTCATACGGTAAAATCACTGTTTCTACGGAATGTTGATCTTCTAGGGCAAGTAAAAGCTTTATGGTTCCATCCTGGGACTTTTGGTGTGCCAATAATTCAGCACTACCAACTGTGGCTATTTCCTGAAGTTTTTGGCGCAGCTGCCGCGGGAAATTTGTCATGGCAATAAAATCCAGCACATTTTGCTGCCAGATCCATTGTAGCAGTTGTTTTTTCCTGTAAGCAGGTTCGCCAAGACTTTGAAAAAATCCTGCTATTTCTTGCGGTGTCATTTCCAATAAATTTACTTTTGACAAGGGCAGCACCCCTTGAAATCTAAGTTATCAATGCAGCTTTCCCTGTTTTTAGCGCAAGTATATCAAAGTAAAAACTAAAAAGCAACGCGTTGCCTTTAGGTATGCCGTAATTTCACAATATAAAAGCCGTCTATGCCATGAAGATGCGGGTACAGCTGAATCCCCGGAGTATTACTTTCCTTGTGCCAGCTTGCGGGCAGATAATTTGCCAACTCCACCGGAGTAAAATCCGGATGCCGCGCTAAAAAATCTTTTATTACTTCACTGGTCTCTTCCGGCTCATTTGTACAGGTACTGTAAACTAAAGTACCGCCCCGTTTGAGGACGGCTGCCGCTTTGTCCAGAAGATTTTTTTGTGTTTTGGCCAGTTCCTTAATCTCTTCTTCCCGGCGTCGCCACTTTATATCCGGCTTGCGCCGGATAACACCCAACCCTGAACAGGGTACATCCAGTAAAATATGATCAAACAACCCAAAATGTTCCGGTTCCAAAAGCTGTGCATCCAAGAGTTTAGTCTTGATGATTTTTGCACCTAAACGTTTGGCATTTAATTCCACCAACTGTAAACGATGAGCAAAAATATCCAATGCAATGATTTCACCCTGATTTTTCATCAATGCCGCCAAATGAGTTGTTTTTCCCCCCGGTGCACTACAAGCATCCAAAACCTTACTGCCGGGAGCCGGGTCTAAAATCCGGGAAACTAACATGGCGCTTTCACTTTGCAAGTGAAATAAACCTTTCTGATAGGCAGGAAGCTGTGTTAATTGTCCGCCGCCTTTAGTTAACAAAACACCCTCCGGTATAATCTGACTGGGCTTTACTTCTAATCCGGCACGCGCTAAACTTTCCAGGAGCTGCTCCCGTTGGGTACGTAAATTATTGACACGCAGGGAAACTGCCGGTGCTGTATTATTGGCCTGTAAAAGTGCTTCTGTTTCCGCTTCCGTCATGCGTGCGAGCCACCTTTTGACCATCCAGGACGGGTGCGAGTATACAAGGGACAGATATGTAAGTAAATCATTTTGTCGCGACGGCCAAGGCAAGCGATTTTTTTTACGTAAGGCTCCGCGCATGACACCATTGACAAAGGGGGCTAAAGCACGTTTTTTTGTTTTTTTCACCAGTTCCACTGTGGTGTGTACAATGGCGGGGGCCGGAATACGATCCAGGTAGAATAATTGGTAAAAACCTATTCTTAAAACTAGCAAAACAGGCCGGTCCAGCTTTTCAGCCGGCCGACCTGTAATTTGCTCGATAAGCCAATCTAATGTCAATTTATAAGTTACAACTCCGTAGGTAATTTCAGTAGCCAGCCCTTTGTCGCGCCCTTGAATATGATGCTTGGCAAAGACATCGGATAATGCCAGATTAGTAAAGGCACCTTCTTCTTCAATTTTTGTCAATGCTAAGAAAGCCGCTGTACGAGCATCCAACTTTTTTTTCCCTGCCATTTTAGTCTCTCCGTCCACGCAAAATTAACAAACGCAACAGTTGTGTTACTGCCACGGCTACAGCAGCCACATAGGTGAGGGCGGCAGCAGACAGTACCTCTTTTGCGGGGCCTACTTCCTCGTGAGCCAGATAACCGTTTGTGGTTAGCAGGGCTATGGCACGGCGGGAAGCATTAAATTCCACAGGCAGTGTTACCAACTGAAAGATAATGGCGAAACTAAAGAGTAAAATGCCAATATCCATTAAACCTGCCAATGCCCCTGAGCCGAAAATAAAACCGATAAAAAACAAGGGAAAAGCCAATTGCGAACCTAAATAGGCCACAGGAAAAATATGATTGCGAAAAGCCAAAGGAACATATCCTTCATCATGCTGCAAGGCGTGGCCCGTTTCATGGGCGGCAATGCCTAAAGCAGCCAGGGATGTGCCTTGATATACGCTGGGGGAAAGGCGCACTATCCGTTTACGTGGATCAAAATGATCTGTTAATTCCCCCGGCGTCATTTCCACAGGGATATCATATAAACCGGCACTGTCCAAAAGTCTGCGTGCCACTTGTGCACCGGTCAACCCCACCCGGGCAGGTACCCGGGAAAAACGTTGATAAGCCTGCCTTACACGTCCCTGGGCCCACATGGCAAAAAACAAAGCCGGTAATACTAAAATCCAGGTAGTATCAGGTAAAAACACCATCGACCTTCCCTCCCTGAGTAAAGAATAGTATAGCCTTTTCCACGGCTTCAATACTTACTTGTGTGTTAAAACAAGGCCCATTGGGGCGTTCATTGGTAACGCCCAGAACAGGCAGAGGGATACAATCCAAAATACCACTGGTAAGATCGCGTTCACAGGCAACGGCAACAATGGCCTTGGGCCGCAGTTTTTTTACTGCATCACGGGCAATGGTACCGCCGGTGGCAATACATAGATGCACACCATAGCGTTCGCAAAGCTCTAAAATCTTCCCCACATCACACCGTCCACAGCGAAGACAGTTGTTTGTGTCAATGGTTACCCGCCTGTTACAATCTGCAACCTGTAAACAATGGGGCAACAAAACCAGTAGTTTCCCGGCAGGAATTTTTCCCTGCCTGGCCCGGACCAATTGATTGTTGACTTCCACAAAAGAACGCTGGATTTTATCTTGCGTAATTCTAAAAAACTTGCCCAACCATAAGACAACCGGGTAGAGTAAGGACAGTGTAAATGTTATTGGTTTTTTAAAGATTTTTATATCTTTAGCGGAAATTAAAGACAACATTATGCCTGCATAACCCAAAACCACCACGATGAGGGCCAATAAAACTACCCCTACGGCCACATAGGAAATGTAGCGTAACACGCCCAAGTCGTGACGGGAAAATGACAGCCAAAGGTAGAAAATTACCCCGGCCAACAGCAGCATACTGGCTGCTAAAAGTCCTAAATACAATCTTTTTTTCGTCACAAAAAATTCCTCCTGCAGTCTATTTTACTAAATATCTGCTGGATTTCCAAGGATAGTTCCGGTTTTTATAGGATAACCGCGGAGGAAATCACCGGTATCCATGGCTCTTTTCCCTTGCAGTTGTAACTTTGTTATCCGATATGCGCCCTTTCCGGCAGCAACAACAATCGCATCTTTTTCCACAGCCAGCACACTGCCGCACGGTGCGCCTTGATCTGCGGTAGGCATACCTTCCCAGATTTTAAGCCGGCGACCATTAAGTTCAGTATACGCTCCCGGCCAAGGATTCAGACTGCGCACAAGATTATGAATCATTACAGCATCCCGGTTCCAGCAGATTTTTGCTTCTTTTTTCTGCACTGGCGCGGCATAAGTGGCCAGCGAATCCACCTGCTTTTTACGGGTAAAATTTCCTTTATTAATAGCTTTAATGGCACGTATAATCAGCTTTGCCCCTAACTCTGCCAGTTTATCATGTAGCGTACCCGCAGTATCAAAATCACCAATGGGGATGGCCTCTTGCAGAATAATGTCCCCTGTATCCATGCCCTCGTCCATGAGCATGATTGTGATTCCTGTCTCTTTTTCACCGTTCATAATGGCACGCTGAATAGGTGCGGCACCGCGATATGCCGGTAGTAAAGAAGCGTGGATATTGAGTGGCGCCAAATGCGGTATTTGTAAAATTTCAGGCGGCAGAAGCCGGCCAAAAGCGGCAGTGACAATATAATCGGGCCCTAAAGCGGCAAGTTTTGCGATAAATTCCTGTGTGTTAATTTTTTGCGGCTGCAAAACCGGCAACTGCATTTTTTGGGCTGCAATTTTTACCGGGGGTGGGGTTAATTTTTGCCCGCGTCCGGCAGGTCGGTCCGGTTGTGTGACTACTGCTACCACAGTAAACATTTCATTGAGAGCCTCAAGGGCTGCTACGGCAAAATCAGGTGTTCCCATAAAAACAATTTTTGTTTGCTTTTCCATCATTACTACTCCTGACGTTGTGCTTCTTGTTCTATAATGCGTAGAGCGCGATCGAGAAATAAAATCCCGTCAAGATGATCAATTTCATGTTGCAAAGCTCTGGCTAAAAGTCCCGTGGCGGCAATTACCAATTCTTTGCCTTCAGGATCCAGCGCTTTTACTATTACTTCCTCAGCCCGCTCTACTTCCCCGGCAAGACCGGGAAAACTTAAACAGCCTTCTATAGCCACTTCAGCACCTTTTTTATCTGTAATTACCGGGTTAATTAACTTGAGTAAACCATTTTCATCCTGAACATCAATGACTACAAGACGCTTACTAATGCCTATTTGCGGGGCAGCTAGCCCTACACCGTTTGCTGCATACATAGTTTCTGCCATATCATCCAAAAGCTTAAGAATGGGCGGTGTAATTTTCTTGATTGCTTTTGCTTTTTCCCGTAGCACCGGGTCCTGATTTTTACGTATCTTACGAATTGCCATGTAGTTTCCATCCTTCCTGAGCTACCGGCCGTTGCGTACCGGCTAAATCTATTTTATCAAGAAAAAATTTAACTATCATTATATTATAATAAACTTTGCGGCTCCACGTCCAGTGACAAACGTACGCTGCCGGCAAAAGGACTGCTTTGAAAGTCACGGGCGGTGGCTTCTCCAATTGTCAAAAGCTGTTCTAACTGCAAACCGCTGAGAATTAGTTGCCAACGGTAGCGTCCCCGGACTTTTTCCAGGGGGCAAGGAGAAGGCCCTAGTACAGTACATTTGCCGCTTAAAAAGTTCTCCAAGAATGAGCAGGCGTCCACAACACTACCTTCTTGCGTACCACTCACCAAGAGGCGCACAAAAAAACTATATGGTGGATAGGACAATTCTTTTCGTTTAGTGCTTTCCTCCCGGTAAAAAGTTTCATAGTCATGATTTTTTGCCGCCTGAATGGCATAATGGTCCGGTGCATATGTCTGCACCACTACTTTACCGGCATTGTTGCCTCTGCCGGCTCGCCCCGCCACCTGCGTCAGTAACTGAAAAGTGCGTTCACCGGCACGGAAATCTGGTAAATTTAGTGCTGTATCGGCAGTTATGACACCCACCAGGGTAACATGGGGAAAATCTAGCCCTTTAGCCACCATTTGTGTCCCCACCAAAACATTGGCTTTACCCGCTTTAAAACTGTGCAAAATTTTTTGGTGCTGACCCTTGCGAGCAGTAGTATCCGCATCCAATCTGACGACACGTGCCTCCGGAAAAAGGCGAAGTAATTCTTCGGCAACTTTTTGTGTTCCGGTGCCAAAATGGCGGATATAGCGCCCGCCACAAACAGGACAAACATGAGGGTAAACTTCTTGATGGTCACAATAATGACAACAAAGCTTTTGTGTCACACTGTGATATTTTAAAGACACATTACATGCCGGGCAGCGCATGACATGTCCACATTCCCGGCAGAGCACAAATGTTGCATAACCGCGGCGGTTTAACAAAATAATGGCTTGTCTGCCTGAAGAGAGCGTTTCTGCAATACTTTGACTTAACGCCCGGCTGAAAACACTTTTATTGCCGTCCTTTAATTCCTGACGCATATCAACTATTTCCACCGGTGGCAAAGGTCGACCGGCAATGCGTTGCGACAAACAGACAAGCTCATATTCTCCCTTTTCTGCTTTAAAAAAGGATTCCAGAGACGGTGTGGCACTGCCTAGTACCACTTTTGCTCCATGTTGTTGTGCGCGCCACAGGGCAACTTCCCGGGCATGATAACGTGGCGTTTCCTCCTGTTTATAACTGGTCTCATGTTCTTCATCCAGTATAATTAAACCTAAATTTTCCACCGGCGCAAAGACGGCGGAACGGGCCCCAATCACCACATGGGCTTCATTATTTTTAATCCGGCACCATTCATCAAAACGTTCCCCTGCTGATAAGCGACTGTGTAAAACGGCCACCCGCTCACCGAAACGGGCACAAAAACGTTCTACCATTTGTGGTGTCAAGGCAATCTCCGGCACTAAAACGATACTGCTTTTACCCTGTTGCATCATTTCCGCAATGGCTTGCAAATACACTTCAGTTTTTCCGCTGCCGGTAACGCCAAATAAAAGAACCGGCTGTAAATTGTTTTGGTCGAAAATCCTTTTCAACGCAAAGCTTTGCTCCTGAGTCAACGGTAAGGGCTCTTGAGGCGCCACCTCCAGAGGGGACAATGGATTTCGGTAGATTTTTTTTTCTTTAATTATTACCCAACCGTTTTTCTCCAGACTGCGTACCGTAGATGCGCCAATGCCCTTTTTCGCCAAGGAAACCAATGTCTGGGGGCCTTTTTCCGCCAGCAGTGCAAGAGCAAGTTTTTGCTTTTCCCCTCTGGCCTTGGCTGTTTTTGCCGCTGCAGTCAATTCCGCCACTAAAAGTGTTTTTGCCCGCAAAGTTTTTCCGGCAGGCAAACCGGCAGGAATCATTGCTTCTAAAAAGTCAATTTGTGCACACAAATAGCGTTTGGCTCCCCAAGCAGCCAAGTGAATTAATTCTTCCGTTAAGAGAGGTTCCTCGTCCACAACCCGCACTATTTCTTTAATTTTTTTCAGATTATGATGGCCCGGCGTAGAAGAAATTTTTACACAGTAACCGGGCAGGCGGCGTGTCCCGAAAGGCACGATCACACGGCTACCCACAGCTATGTTTAAATGGTCAGGTACACGGTAAGTAAAAGGGTGATCCTCAGGTAAATTATGAATTTTTACAATCACATCTGCATATTTTCCCACAGCTTCCTCCGTTAAAAATAATTCAAATTCTGAAAATGCGGACACTCTTTTCCCTTGTTTCCTCCATGACCTTAATTTCTTGCCAAAGTACATTGCTTGGCAGTATAATTAAATGAGGAGGTAGGTCATGAAACTGGAATATTTTATCTTAACCTTAAAAGAAAATCGTTCCTGGCTGCTTTTGGCCGTCTTTTTCTTTCTGGGTGGATTTATTTTAACATATTTTTCTTTATCCCAGGACCCGGAATTCTTAAACATGATTGAGGAAATTTTTCAAACTGTTTTGGCGGAATTGGGAAACGAAACCAGAGAAATCTCTCCCCTGCAAATGTCTTTCTTTTATTTTATAAGAAATGTTTCCGCCGTCCTTTATGTTAGTTTTTTAGGCATTATTCTCGGCATACCTTCCTTATTTTCCGCCATAGCCAACGGTTCTGTTTTAGGTTTAGTAACTTTTCACCTTGCCCAACAGGGCAAAGCGACTATCCCCTATTTAATTGCCGGGATTGTTCCCCACGGTATGTTTGAATTGCCTGCTTTTTTCCTCAGTGTGGCCTTGGGGTTAAAACTGGGTTACCATGTGATTTTTCCCTTGCCAAATATGTCCCGGGCGCATACCCTGCGTAGAATTTTTGCGGAAATGATTTTATCCCTACCTTATCTTCTTGTGCTTTTAGCCATAGCAGCTTTGATAGAAGCTTTTGTCACACCTGTTTTCTTGGCTTTTTATTTATAACTATTGGAAAACTAACTACAGCAAGAAAGGCGCTTCACTTTTTAGAGCGTCTTTTTTGTTCTTTAGGGTGCCACCACACTTCCAGGGGCCTGCTATCCTGCCCGCCCCGTAAATTTAACCTTTAATACCCCCATTGGTAAGAGAGAAAGCAAGTCAAGGCAGTCATATTTATAATTCCTCCCCCACAAAAAAAAGACAAGAAAGCTTGCTATCATTTTCAGCAAGCTTTTGCAACAAGTTTAACTTAATTGACGATGAAATTTCTTTGCTTGCGGAGCAGCTCAATTTCTTGCAACAGGTAGGCGGCCAATTCCTTTTTTGTCATTAATCCCAAGCGTTTCCTGCTCCCGTCGGCATAAAAAATCTGTACCTGATTGGTATCGGTATTAAATCCTGCTCCTTCCTGGGTGACATCATTGGCCACAATGAAATCCAGGTTTTTTTGTTTTAGTTTTGCTATAGCGTTACGTTCGATGTTATTTGTTTCGGCAGCAAAGCCGATTAAGATTTGCTGTTTTTTCCTTTTCCCCAATTCTGCTAAGATATCAGGGTTTGGTACCAACTCAAGGGTTAAAGTTTCGCCTTTTTTAAGTTTTTCCTTGTGTGTTACGGCAGGCCTGTAATCGGCAACGGCGGCAGTTTTAATGACCACATGGGAGCTGTCAAAATGTTGCAGGACTGCTTTATACATCTCTTGTGCCGTGGTGACTTGCACAAATTCAACCCCTGGAGGTGGTTCAATGTGAGTGGGCCCGGAAACCAGCGTCACGGCGGCACCCCATGTCAAAGCAACCTCCGCCAAGGCATAGCCCATTTTGCCGCTGGAATGATTACTTAGAAAACGGATGGGATCTATGGCTTCACGGGTTGGACCGGCGGTGATTAATACTTTTAGACCCTGCCAAGCAGTATTTTCCTGCAACAAACGGCAGGCAGCGGCAAAAATTTCTTCCACCGCAGCCATTTTCCCTGCCCCCGTTTCACCGCAGGCCAGTTCGCCGGCCACCGGCTCTACTAAATGGTAGCCCCAGGCTTTTAATTTACGCAGGTTTTCTTGTTGCGCCGGATGTTTGTACATATATGTATTCATGGCCGGAGCCAATAAAACCGGGCAACGGGCCGCTAAAATAGTAGTGGTCAGCAAGTTGTCGGCAATGCCGGCGGCAATTTTACCAATGGTATTTGCTGTAGCCGGTGCCACCACGAAAAGGTCGGCTGCTTTGGTTAGTGCCACATGTTCAACTGTGTAGCGCTTGGTAGCGGCAAACAAATCATCATAAACTTGATGCTTGCTTAAAGTCTGCAATGTCAATGGGGAAATAAATTCTTTAGCAGCCGTTGTCATTACCACCCGTACCGTGGCACCTGCCTTGACAAAAAGTCGGCAGAGTTCTGCCGCTTTATAGGCAGCAATGCCGCCGGTAATCCCAAGCAGGATAGATTTTCCCGCCAAAATGGCGGTATCATTCTGATTGTTTTTTGGAAATTTCATAGCCGATTTTTCCCGCCGCAATTTCTTCCAAAGCAATGGAAACATCTTTTTGCGATGTGGTTTCCACTAGCTTGGGATCGCCGTTATTAATCATACGGGCACGTTTAGCTGCTGCGATTACAAGGGTATATTTACTGTCCACTTTTTGCATTAAGTCATCAATGGAAGGATAAATCATGCTTTAACCTCCTCAACAAGTGCATTAATTAATGCTTTATTGCGCAGCACCCGCATTTTCTCTGCCTCGATAATGGCACAAATACGTTCACACGCAGTTTCTACATGATCATTAACGATTACATACTGATACTTATAGGCCAGCTCAATTTCACTCTTTGCCGCTGCCAATCTTTTCTTTAATGTTTCTTCTGTTTCCGTACCGCGTTTAATAATGCGGCTCCGTAGTTCTGCACCTGAAGGCGGTAAAAGAAAGATAAACACCCCTTGAGGATAAGTTTGCATAACCTGGAGAGCGCCTTGGGTATCAATCTCTAAAATAACATCACGTCCGGCTGCCAGCATCCTTTCCACAGCACGTCGTGGTGTTCCGTAATAGTGGTCATAAACACATGCATACTCTAAAAAGTCGCCCTCGGCAATAGATTTTTGAAACTCCTCGGGCGTTACGAAAAAATAATTGACACCGTCTTTTTCACCGGGCCGCGGCTGACGGGTTGTTTTTGACACGGAAAAAACCAGATCTGCCTTTTTCCTTAAAAGTGCCTGGCAAACTGTCCCCTTGCCTACACCGGATGGCCCGGAAATGACGATAAGTAAACCATGCTGACTCACAACGATCCTCCGGTTGCTTATTCTTCTTCTTCCATAGCTATATTTTCTTTTGCATTGAGGCGATGCTTCACAGTTTCCGGTTGCACGGCAGAAAGTACCACATGACCGCTGTCTGTAATAATCACTGCACGAGTCCTACGTCCATAAGTTGCATCAATGAGTACTCCCCTATCCCTGGCTTCTGTAATCACGCGCTTTATAGGGGCAGATTCCGGACTTACAATGGCAATAATGCGATTAGCCGAGACGATGTTGCCAAAGCCAATATTAATTAATTTTATTTGCAACGTTAGAACCTCCTTTTGTTGGTAACAATTGCAAAACTGCTTTTTTTGCCAACTCTGCTAATAGTATAACGGATATGGGCCAGAAAATGCAAGAGTGAAATCTTCTTGCCAAATTCGCGCTTATTCTATATTTTGCACCTGCTCACGTATTTTTTCCAGCTCCGCTTTCATCTGCACCACTCGTTTGGCAATTTCATAATCATTGGCTTTGGCACCAATAGTATTAGCTTCCCGCAAAAGTTCTTGCGTGATAAAATCCAGTTTTCGCCCCACGGGGCCCTCCTGGGCAAGGGCAGCACGAAAACCGCCAAGATGGCTTTTAATCCGCACCAGCTCTTCAGTGATATTACAGCGGTCGGCAAATATTGCCGCCTCCATCAGTATCCGGGTGGAGTCAATTTCAGTCTCCGTCAAAAATTCTTGCAAACGTTCAGACAATCTTTTCCTGTACTCCTCCACAACCAGTGGTGCTCTGCTTTCAATTTGTGCCGCTGTTTTTTCAATTATCTCCAACCTGGTGGTCAAATCAGCGGCCAAATAGGTGCCTTCTTCCTGGCGGCGGCGCAATAAATCTGCCAGTGCCATGTCAATTATTGCCGCCAAATCCGACCAGACCTTTTCCAGATCCGGTTGCGCTTTTTCTACCACCAGCACATCAGGAAAACGGGCAAGCATTTCTAAATTAGGTTTTTGCGTTAAACCGCACAATTTGTTAATGTTATCCAATGCTTGCAGGTAGGCTAAGAGTAAATTTTGATCCAGGGTTATGGATACTGCATTTTCCTCCTCCGGACGCCAGTAGATAAAAACATCTATACGCCCTCGCCCTAAAGCCTGCTGCAGGCGGCGGCGTACTTTATCTTCCAGCGGCTGTAGCTCCCGCGGCATGCGGATGGAAATATCTAAATACCTGTGATTAACAGACCTCATCTCTACTTTATACCATGCGGCATGTTCAGCTTCAGACTCTGCCTGGCCGTAACCTGTCATGCTATGTATCATCTATTTCCCTCTCTTTAACACTTATTGAAATAACTATTTTATATTGTACCAGAAAATAGAGACTAGGTACAATGAACTATTTTTTCACTACAGCAAAATGCGGTAAAATAATAGCTTTTAGCAATCCTAAAACCAAGTTTCCTACTGATGGCAGAGAAGAAGCTAAAAGGACAATAAACCAGTCTTTTGCCGCCAGGGGTACAGTATAAAAAACGGCTGTTAACATGGGATGGTACAGTACAAGTAATAGTAAACCCAAGGATGACAGCACGGCCGCCACCAACCAGGGATTGGAAAGAATTCCTATTTGCCAAATATTTTTATGTTCACTGCGGCAGTCAAAGACATAAATTAATTGTGCCATAATTAAAGTGACAAATACTAAAGTTTGCGCTTCATCCAACTGCGCTCCTTGCTTTAGCGACCAGGCAAAAACAAAAACACAAATTGTGCCGATGAGTACACCGCGCCCGAAAATTTTTTCCCACAAGCCATGGGAAAAGATACTTTCACGGGGATCACGCGGCGGCCTTGTCATTACCTCCGGATCCACCGGATCTATACCTAAAGCCATGGCCGGTAAACCGTCTGTCACCAAATTGATCCATAAAATCTGAATGGCTCTAAGTGGCACGGGCAAACCAACAAGCATTGCTAAAAACATTGTTAAAATTTCCCCGATATTGCATGCCAGCAAGAAACGGATAAACTTGCGAATATTATCATAAATACCACGCCCTTCTTCCACCGCGCTGACGATGGTGGCAAAATTATCATCGGCTAAAATTAGTGCCGCTGCTTCCCGGGTTACATCGGTACCGCTTTCCCCCATGGCTACTCCGATATCGGCTTCTTTGACTGCCGGCGCATCATTGACACCGTCGCCTGTCATGGCCACCACATGACCGCTTTCTTTTAGCGCTTTGACAATTCTTAACTTATGTTCCGGGGTGACACGCGCGTAGACATACGTATTCATGACGGCTTTTTGCAGCTGCCGATCCGACAGTTGGTCCAGCTGGCTACCGGTTAAAACATTACCGTCATGGGGCAGAAGCCGCAATTTCCGGGCAATGGCAATGGCAGTAGTTTTATGGTCGCCTGTTATCATTACCGTTTTAATGCCGGCAGCCTGGCATTTTTTTATGGCCGGCAAGACTTCCGGCCGGGGCGGATCAATCATGCCTAAAATACCTAAAAAAATTAATTCATTTTCCAAATCCTCAAGTTCTGCCTGGGTTTTCTGTACCGGTTTATATGCCACTGCCAAATTGCGTAAAGCCAAAGCGGCCATGGTTTCGTTTTCCTTGATAATTTTCTCCCGCATACTGTTAGTTAGCTGCTGTACACGACCACCGGTAAAGATTTTTGTGCATCGCTCCAGAATAATTTCCGGCGCCCCTTTGACATAGAGAATGCTTTCTTTGCCGTCAGCATAAAGCACAGACATTCTTTTGCGCGTACCGTCGAAGGGCAGTTCACGTAAACGTTTTGCCTCTCTTTCCATATCTTCACGCCACAGGCCCGCTCTTGCCCCCGCCACCAGCAGCGCTCCTTCCGTGGGATCCCCTTGAATTTGCCATTCTTCCTTTGCTCCGCGCCAAAGCGGTTTAATTTCCATTTTATCCCGGTAGAGCTGGGCGTTATTGCACAGCACTGCCGCCTTTAAGGTCAAAAGCAAAGCCGGATCTTGTTTTGGGTTTATAAGTTCCTTACCGAAATAAAAGCGCCCATGCGGGACGTAACCTTCTCCCTCTACCTCAAAAATTTTCTCGGCGGTCCAAATCTTCTGCACATTCATCTTATTTTGTGTGAGTGTTCCGGTTTTATCCGAGCAAATAACAGTTGCACAACCCAAGGTTTCCACCGCCGGCAAACGTCTGACAATGGCGTTTTTACGCACCATTCTTTGCACGCCAATGGCCAGCGCCATGGTCACCACCGCCGGCAGGCCTTCCGGAATGGCTGCAACTGCCAATGATACCCCAGACAAAAACATTCTATAAGCCGGCAAACCTTGAAATAAACCCAGTACAACCACTAGGCCGCAAACAAAGAGGCAAGTCATAACTAAGATTTTACCCATTTGTTCCAAGCGTTTTTGCAACGGTGTCTCTTCACTGCCTGCTTCTTGGATTAAATGGGCAATGCGCCCCATTTGTGTCTGCATGCCTGTAGCCACCACCACACCGCTACCCCTGCCTCCCACAGCCATGGTTCCCATAAACGCCATATTGACCTGATCTCCTAAATTTACGGCACTTTCCTGCACCACGACTGTATCTTTTATCACCGGTTCCGATTCTCCCGTTAAAGCTGCTTCATTTACCGACAAATTTCTTACTTCACCCAACCGCAAGTCAGCTGGGATACGATCACCGGCTTCAATGATCACTATATCGCCGGGTACAAGTTCCTCGGCCGGAACTTCATGCCGGATACCGTCGCGCAATACCTTGGCATGTGGTGCCGCCAATCCTTGTAAAGCTTCAAGGGATTTCTCCGCTCTATACTCCTGTACAAAACCTAACAAAGCATTAATTAAAACGATAATGATGATTACCAGTGCATCAGTATACTCGCCTAAAACAGCGGAAAGTAAAGTGGCACCCAACAAAACCAAAACCATAAAATCTTTAAACTGCAGCAAAAATAAAACAAGTGGCGAGATTTGTTCTTTTTTAGCCAGCAAATTGTGGCCGTTTTGCTGCAGGCGTCTTTGCGCCTCTTGGATGGTGAGCCCGTTTTTTTGGTCTGTCTGCAGTAACCGGCAAACTTCCGGAAAAGGTAAATGGATCCACGTTTGTTGTTTCATTAAATCACCCTTTTGGCAAGAATTTTTCCTACCGCCATTTATATTGCCGGCTTGGCAAAAAAAGCACTGCTTGGACAATAAATCTTACCGCTTATTGCGTTTTTCCTCTTGAGGCTGATATACTAAAAGATGCTAATGGAGGTGCACAAATGGCATATAACGGATTAACTATGGCTGCGGTGCGCCGGGAACTTGAAGAAGTTTTAATCGGTGCCAGAGTGGAAAAAATCTCCCAGCCCCATGATTTTACCATCGTGTTCAATTTCCGTACACAAAAAAGCATTTATCGCCTACTTTGCTCTGCCCATACCCAGTATGCACGTGTCCACTTAACAAAGGCAAACTATGCAAATCCCCTTACTGCCCCGCCTTTTTGCATGCTGCTGCGCAAACACCTGCAAGGTGCAAGGCTGCAAAGCATAAGGCAAGACGGTTTGGAACGCATTTTGACTTTTGTTTTTCGTGCCTATGATGAGTTTGGCACCGTCACGGAAAAATACTTGCTTTGTGAAATTATGGGCAAACATTCAAACTTGATTTTAACGCGGCCCCTAAACGAAGAGATGATCATTTTAGGCAGCATTAAAAAAGTAGATGCCGGCATGAGCCGTTACCGCGTTGTGCTGCCTGGAGAAATTTATGTGGCGCCGCCGGCACAAAATAAATTAGATTTATTTACCCTCAATGAAGATAATTTAGCAGCAGCCTTGGCTCAACATGCTGAAAAAAAACCGGAACTGGCCCTTGTCAATGCTGTTGCCGGCATCAGCAAAGACCTTGCCAGCCAATTAATTCAAGAGGTGTCAGGACAGGAAATTGTTCATCCTTTGGAAATCTTGCGGCCGCTTACCATTAAGCTGCGCGAGCTGGCGGAAAGAAGCAACAGCGGGCGACTTAATCCTTGCATTCTTAAGCATCCCGCACAAAAACCGCGTTTTTTTCTTCACCAGGATCATTCAGGAAGTTTGCAATGTTTTTCCACTGTGAATGAAGCCCTTGATGCTTATTTTACACTGCTTGAGCGCAAGCAAAGGGAAAACCAATTGCTGCAGCAGTTAAGACAAATTGTACAAACAAGCCTTAATCGCTTGCAAAAAAGGTTGCAGCTCCAACAAAAAGAACTGCAGGAAATGGAAAACGCGGACCAATATAAATTGTGGGGGGAATTGTTGACAGCAAGTCTCTACTTATTACGCCCTGGCATGACCAGTGCGCAGGTACCCAATTATTATGATGAAGAAGTAAAAATGACGGAAATTCCTTTAAATCCTGCCCTTTCTCCTCAAGCAAACGCACAACTTTATTTTAAAAAATACCGTAAACTTCATGATGGGAAAAAATTTCTTCTCAAGCGTTTGCAAAACACACAAACAGAAATCCATTATTTGGATACACTTCTTTTTACCATTGAACAAGCTGATGCGGGGGAACTTGAGGAAATTCGCGAAGAAATGGAACTTTCCGGTTTAATCCGAAAACAAAAAAGCCGGCGGAAAAAAGAAAAACCCTCCCAGCCTCTCCATTTCCTTTCCCCCGACGGTATTGACATCTATGTCGGTAAAAACAACCGGCAAAATGAGCAGCTGACTTTGAAAAATGCCCACAGTTCCCACTATTGGCTGCATGTTAAAGATCTTCCCGGTTCACACGTAATCATTAAAAACTCTGATCCTCCGGAAACAACCCTGCTCTATGCTGCCAAACTGGCGGCAACCTTTAGTAAAGCCAGAAATTCCGCCAATGTAGCCGTTGATTATACACAAGTTAAGCACGTAAAAAAACCTAAGGGAGCAAAACCGGGCATGGTTATTTATGACCACCATAAAACTCTCTTTGTTACGCCCTTTGACCCGGAAAAGCTGCAACAGCTCTCATTGCAGTAATCTTTCTGCATCCCTTTTTAATCCAAAGCCTGTAATGATATGCACATAAGCTAAATATTATATAATTATATAAAGGTAAAGAGGGTACTATTTCACGTGCGAAACAGTACCCTCTGTTTTTTTGGCGAAAATTTTGCAACTATCCAGGCAAGACGGCCTTTCTTGCGGATCAATGCGGTAACGGATGGCAGCGTCAAGGACAATCTCTTCAGCGGTTTCGTCAAAACGTACCATACCCACTACTCCCTCGGTATCGCCCTGCCATTGTAAATAAGCTTCCACAAAGGCCTGCGCTCCGTCTTCACTAAAAGGCTCCTGATGGTCTTTAAGCACCTCTGTGTAAATAGAACGAGGAATTTGCAAGATACGATGTGTTACCGTAAATACTTCTCCCCTGACTTCCTGCTCTTTGACGTGTGCAAAGGGTGAATTCTGCTTTTGCATGTTGCACCTCACAAATTGTCCGCTTTTCGTTATTTATTGTCCCCTGAAAGGAAAGTAATACGCATATTTCCGGCAATTACTGTACAAATTAGATGCAAAGGAGGTGAAATGCCATGATGACCACTTTTCATTGGATTCATATCATTGTCGGTGCCTGGCTGGCTTTAGTTAATTTCATGCCGATTCTGCCGGAAGATTTTTTAATGATTAACAATGTGGCCATCGGCATTATTGTTGCTATTTATAATGCTTACTTTCTTTTTGCCAAAAACAATACAGATGTCAAAGAAAGAAATTAAAATATTTAGGCAATTAATTTTAAGACCTTAAAGCCAAAAAATAAGCCTATATCTTAAATTAGTGCAAATCAATTAGATATAGGCTAATTTTTCTTTTTGGACGCTAATGCCTCATCTTTAATTACAATGACGGACAATGACAATTTTATCTATTTTGCAGCCCTCCCGGCGTAAACGTTTAAGGAGCCGGTCCAACTCCTTTTGTGCCATACCTTTATATAAAGCTACACGCCGCCCTTTGGGTGTGGTGTAGACTATCATATATTCAAATCTTTGTAACATCTGCTTTCACCTGTGCCAAAATTTTGCTTTTTGCTCCATACATAATGTATGACATAAAGAGGCGTTTGTTCTTGCAAAACTATTAAAACTACTTACACTTCGGTATGCTTTTGTCCGGCACAGGATAAAAAAACAGCCAAGGGACTTCCCTTGGCCGGCTTGTTTTTAGCGGTTTTTTGCTCCTTCACTTTTTAAAATTTTTTTCATCCCACTGGTCTTTTTGATTGAACCATCATGCATGATCCATAAAGCTTCTACGTCTTCCAGGCTTTCAGCCAGGGGCAAGGCTTGATCAAAAGGTAACAAAAATAATGTGGTGGAAAGAAAATCTGCCACCCCTGAATCTTCAGTAATGACTGTAACGGCCCGGTAATATGTTCCTGGCATGAGTGTTTCCGGGTCAATAATATGGTGATAAAGTTTCCCGTCTACAAAATAGTAGCGCTGGTAATCGCCGCTGCTGACCACAGAAGCATTTTCCACATAAGCCACATCAATGATATCAGTATTGGAAAAAATCGAACCGTCCGGATCTTGGATACCTACACTCCAAAACTGGCGCTCACCGTTTCCTGGTTTACCTATAGTGCGAATATTGCCTCCGGCATCTATGACGCCGGAAGTAAGGCCTTTGGCCTGCAATTCTTTAATCACAATTTCCGTGGCAAAGCCTTTGGCCACAGCACCTACATCCAAACTCATTTCCGGGTCGGCCAGGAAAACTGTTTTTTCCTCTTCATTAACGATGACTTTGTCTAAATCAATATGCTTGGCGGCTTTTGCCAATAATTCTTGAGGCGGAAGTTTGGCTTCTTGGGGAAAATCAATTCCTTCTGTGCGGTAATCATGCCAAATTTTCAGCACCGCCCCCATGGCGATATTGGTTTTGCCACCGGTTTTAGCGTACCATTCCTTGGCAAAAAGAATCAGGTCAATAATTTCCTGCTCTACCTTTACAGGTTTAATCCCTGCATTATCATTAATGGTTTTAAGATTATTTATTCCTTCATATGAATTATAAATATCGTACAATTGATGGAGATACTCAAAACGCTCCTGAAAATACTGATAATATTGATTAAATTCTTCTTCCGTTTCCGTGTAAGCCGTAAAAGTTGTCACGGTATTAAAACAGTCAAATACGGTAGCGGAATACTTGGTATACTTGCTTTTCTTACTACCACAGCCTGTTGCCAGCAAAAGCACAGAGAAAAACAAGCAAATCAGTGCCAGGAAATTTTTTTTCATGTTTATCACCTTTCCGGACTGCTTTGTTGAGCAAAGCTGTACATAAACTTTGTTCATCTTTTACTTTGTCCATGATAGCATATACAAATTTTCGTGACAACATCCTACATGCTAAGGATAGTGTCAAGACACTTTAGGTTTTATTGAACCCCACATCATTTACACGAAACAACGTTCATTTAACTTTCTCAAAGCTGATCTAGTAAGGTTGCTGCCGCCTTTGAAAAGCGGCACATTG
>JAAYMK010000133.1 GCA_012521405.1 Bacillota bacterium | reverse complement strand
TGTTTGCTAAACCTTTACTGAGTATTTTTATTAGTGTCCATGAAAGGGAAATTTTGCAAATAGGTATACAATATTTGTACATTGTAGCCGGTTTTTATTGTTTGATCGGGTATTTGTTTATGTTTTAGGTATATGGTGGGCAATACCTATCGGTTGGGCTTTAGCAGATATTGTTGGTTTTTATAAATTAAAAATTATAAAAAAAGCAGAGTAAATGAAAAAGCTCCCCTTTAACTAAGTAGACATCTGAAAACAAAAATTCAGGCCTACAGAGAGGGGAGTTTTTCTCTGGGTAAAAAGGGAGCGGTTTTATTCAGCTGCCGTGCATGCGAAATTTCGTTTTTATTCACGTTATTGTCCGGCAGCCAGGCGGACATTTCTTTGATGATCTTCCTGCATCAGGTTGTCTTTATGGCGAGTGCTATTTAGAAAATGAATATCGAAATGGCCATCAAAATTATTATTAGTTATAGTTTGAATATCATGCGGCATGGCACTGGCTGAGGCGGCAATCTTCCTGCCCTTTGTTTCCACAATTACAGGGCGGGTTGCCCAGCTCCAACCACCCCAAATTTCCTTCATGATTGCACTATCCTCTGCGGTAAGGGGTTCAGCGTCCGCATGAAATGCGCCAAATGAACGGCGGACATTAAAACTTTTTCCTGTTGCCAAATCAGTCACGCGCGCTTCAGCACCGATGGGCCAGAGATACTGCACCTCTGTCCACCAGTCAAGAAGTTCGCCATATTGCGGACCTGGTGTACTCTTGGGGGGAATTTCATAGCGAGGTATTGTTAATGTCATCCCCTCGTAAAGAACGGTGTCTTCACTCAGATGATTGACTTGTAATAACTCGTGCATGGGGATGCCGACTTTTTGCGAAATAAGCCAGAGTGTATCTCCTTGTTTAACCGTATAGCTTGTATATGTAACTTGTGGACCCCCACCGCTGGCTGCCGGTTTTTCTGCTTTTTCCTTTGCAGGAGTTTGTGCAACCGACGGCTTTTGTGGTGTGCTTTGCCTTTTGTCTTCCCCTGTGTACTTTTTACCACTTTTTGCTGTTTCTTTTTTCGGCTGTGCTTTTTGCTTTTCATCATTTTGTGGATTTTCAACTGTTTGCGTTTCAGGTAAAGGAGCCTTGCTGGCTTTTTCCGCTTCATCTTTGGCAGTAGCTTTCGCTTTGTTATGTTCAGCTTTGCCGGCAGGGTCAGTCAAAGCCACTTTGCTTTGTACCGTTTCTTCCTGCAAATGGACGGCAGGCGCGGCCGGTGCTTTACTTTGACCGTGCCACGCATTTACGCTGACACCTGCCATTAACAAAATGGCAAGTATGACGATAATACTATGTACTTTTTTCCTCACCCAACATTCCTCCATGTCTGATTGGTCTAAGCTGTAATAAAACGATTCGCGTTAATTTGTTAAGATTCCTTTACAAATTGTCTGCCAATTAGTGGGAATACCCGGTAGTACCTGCCGTCAAAATGAGATTTCTTCCGTTAGGGCTTACGAACTCTACCTTTTGTATACAGGGTTTCCTAGCGATTTGTTGGTCGCTAAGCGGCCGGGTGAATAAACTAATAAGTTCCGGAAACCTTTCTGTAGGAGAGTATCTAGTTTTGCGGCATATCTGGCTTTCAAAGAAAGATTTTACTTCTTACAATCAGGAAGGATACATTAAAGCCGCAGATCTATCCGAGATACTTGAGTTGTCTCGTCCTTCCATTACGCGTATTCTCAACAGCCTGGAATGTCGGGGATATATAGTACGAAACATTGATAAGAAGGACAGAAGAAGTATTAACATTAATCTGACTGAAACAGGTATTGAAGCTCTTGAAAAAGCAAACCGGAAAATTCTTCAGATTGCCGACAGGCTTGTTGCGGAATTGGGTGAAGCCGATACCGACAAACTGATTGAGTTAATTAAAAGGCTTACGGAGATTTATAAAAGAATACTGGAGGAGCACGGGAGCAGCAACGATGAGTAAACATGGGAAAAGGAAAGCATATAAATGGATCGTCTTAGTCTTAGTTGTTGCTGCCATTGCTGGCGGGTTCTGGCATTTACTGAAAAATATCAAGAACAAAAACTTTGCCCGGAATCTCGTGATCGGGGGAAACGACAATATAGAACTGTTAAACCAATTGAACAGAAACTGGATATTGCCTGCTGATTGCTCCCTAGAAAGCAAAGATGTTGACGGCATCACCATGGAATGGGTGCAGAGAAAGGGAAGCAATCCTCAAAAAGTTATCCTCCAGCTTCACGGCGGAGCTTATACTCGCTCTTTAAAGGAAAACGGCACCACATACCGGCGGGCGGCGGTTCAATATGCAAAGTTAAGCGGGGCGGGAGTTTTGACTGTAGATTACCGGGTTGCGCCGGAACATCCCTTTCCTGCGGCTTTGGAGGATGCTGTTTTTGCCTATCAATGGCTTTTGGCACAAGGTTATTTGCCGGAAGACATTATAATCGCTGGAGATTCGGCAGGCGGGGGACTTGCACTTGCCACTGCTCTTTATTTAAGAGATAATAACAAACCGCTGCCTGCAGCCTTAATAACTATGTCTGCGTGGACCGATTTAAATTACAGGCGCTGGACTCCTGCATATGTGGGCAATAATAGAGCTGATATTCCCTATATTTCGCCGATCTATGGTGAGTATGAGGGCTTTCCGCCTATGCTCATGCAGGTGGGCGGGGATGAAATGCTTTTAAACGATACCGTTAAAGTTGCGCAAAAGGCTAAAGAAGCAGGTGTATCAGTGCAGCAAACAACTTATCCCGGCATGTTTCATGTTTTTCAGATGCTGTTTCCGGAACTGCCTGAAGCTAACGACGCATGGGAGGAAGTTGAAACATTTATAGAGGATATTTACACGAAAAGCGAGGATTAAAACGGCTTGATAGAAATTAAGTCGCACATCGCCTGTGATGAATAGAGGGAAAATATCTACCGCTGCAAAATGCCAAAAATGACTAGGGGTTTCCGGTGCTTCTATTAGCGAAAGTTGACAACTAGTGCCGGAAAGCTTTTTTGTTTCAACATAATCAAACGTTTAGAGCGACTGTAACGATTTTCCATCCTTGTTCAGGCAGGCGGGGGCGGCAAAATGTAGGGAAGCGCCGAGCACCCATTTTTCGCAGATACTTACGCCTTCGCTGGCGGTGGTTGTAAAGGCATCGGCTCCTATGCGTTCACAGCTATACTCCGTTATGTGGTTGCCCCCGATGATAATTTTTACCTTGTCACGCAAACCGGCTTTCTTTAAAGCTTCCACCGTGTTTTTCATAGCACGCTGCGCAACCGTCAATACTGCGCTCATGGCAACAATCTGCGGCTCCACTTCTTTAACTTTTAACACGAACTTTTGCGGTTCCACATCAACACCCAAATCATGGACGGCAAAACCGGCGGCTTCCGCCATGCATTTAAAGATATTTTTGCCGATATCATGCATGTCGCCTTCCACCGTGCCCAAAACAATGGTGCCGATGTTTTTGGTGTTGGTGCGATAGATAACCGGTTTCAGGATTTCCACGGCACGGGACATTAACTCCCCGGCGAAAATTAAATCCGCCACAAAATAGTCGTCGCTGTCAAACATTTCCCCGACAAATATCATTCCCTGCTGGCAGGCGGCAATAATTTTCCTGACGTCTTCCTGGCTGGGGTGCTGCGCAACAAATTCCTGTAGTATCTGGAAAGCTTTTTCCTCGTTCAAATCACTGATGGCTTGTGTCAGTTCTTTTAAATCTATCATCTCTTGGTTTACCTCCTTGAAAAAAAGCCTCCTAAAAGGAGGCTTTAACTACATTTGTGCTAGAAGAAGGACCAAGGTTGCCAAAAATTCATTGCGTGCCTCGTCATCCGGTAAAAATGTCAATGTTTTCAGGACTTCATTCCATCCTTCCGGAAAGGTGGTAATATCTATTTCTTTATTCATTAGTTGCCCCCCTTACCCGTTATAATTGTGAACAAAGTTAGTTACTGCCAAGAGATTTTCCCGCTTGCAGTCATTTCTAAAGGACATCATTTTGTTTTGACTGAAAATGTAACCGCCGTCACGACCTATTTCATCAATTAGCTTCTTTGCATAATCAATGCATGTTTGTTCGTCTGCATATCCCAGCAGATCGGCAGGCATGCCGCCGGCAAAACAAATGTTGGGTAATTTTTTCCGTGCTTCAAAAATGTCATCCAATTCCACATGAATGATCAGGTGTCCTTTGGGAACATCCTGGAAATACTCATAGAACTGTAGCATGGTATTTTCGGAGAAGATATACATTTTTTTGCCTGTGGCCACTAGCTTGTCAATAATTCTTTTCAGTGTCGGCCAGTAGAATTCGCCAAACTGCTTGGGACTTAAAATGCTGTGGGCCAAAAAGGCGGTATAGGCGTCAAAAACAGTGGTGGGAGAACCAGGATTGTCCAAAGCCGCCAGCGCCGGTTCTACAAACATTTTTTCCAAGACTGCGATTGCTTCCAGTACTTGCGATTTATGCCTGCGGAGGTCCAGCGACAAACCCTTGATACCCCGGAAAAAGTTAAAGAGCATTTCCAGGGGATGCAGGAGCACGCCGCCCTGCATATTCATTAACGTTGGAACCTGGTATTCCTTGACAAATTTCTCGATAATTCTCTGATTGTATTCGCTGTAGGCCAGGAATTCATAAGTGGCGATTTTAAAACTGTTAAGTGCGTCTTTTTCCCGAAGTTTTTTGTACTTGCGCGGCAGTACTTTTGTCCAGATAAATTTGATGGGATTCTCAATTAATTCTGGATATTCCTCCGGTTCAAAATAGACCTGGTCATCAATATTAATTACTTCCTTTTCATCGTCTATAACATAATGATAGCCGCCCAGGGCGTTGGTAACTCTGACAGGATTTCTGGTTCCCAAGTCAGTGTAGGCGTCAAAGTTATACCTTTCATGAAAATCACAAACAACTTTTTCCATTTTGTTGTAATCGAATAAAGCTTCACTCAACGTAAATTCGGAGTCAAGAATTTTCCAGGTAAAAAAGTTGCTGATCTGGGGGATTCTTTTTGTTTTCTTAAACTCTGCCGTGTCGTGGAACAATTGAATTCGTTCTTGCAATAAATTTTGTTCAGTCATAATTTTTCACCCACCTCTGGCAAATTTTCACTCCCTCGGCAGCGTTGGTGGTAAAGGCGTCAGCCCCGATTTGGACACAAGCTTCTTTGGTGACGGGGTTGCCGCCGATAATGATTTTTACCCTGTCCCTGATGCCGGCTTCTTTCAGTGCGTCCACCGTGTTTTTCATGGATTCCAAGGCCAGGGTCAAAACGCCGCTCATCCCGACAATATCGGGATTGACTTCTTTAACCTTGTCTACAAAAGCACTGGGAGGCTGGTCAATACCGATATCATGCACTTCAAAACCAGCAGCTTCTGCCATACTCCGGAAAATGTTTTTGCCGATATCGTGCAGGTCACCATGAACAGTACCTAAAACTA
>JAAYMK010000132.1 GCA_012521405.1 Bacillota bacterium | reverse complement strand
TTTTCTGAGTTGTTGTTTAACAACATCAAAAAACAAAAGCCCACTTTCATCCTCTGAAGAAGCTTTGAAAGTGGGCTTTGTCTGAAGCACCGGTTTATGCCGGTGCTTTTGGTTTTAGTTCCGCCTGATACTTGACGATTTTTTGTCTGTACAGATCTGTTAATTCGGCTGCAGTTTCCGCATCATAGCCTTCACTGTATATCCGGTACAAAGGTTTGTCCGGGTCGGGCAACACCAAAGCCCAGCCCTTTTCATGCTTAACTTTAACGCCGTCCAAAAGTTCCACATTGCTGTTGCGCGTATCTTCAATTAAACGACGCATCACTGCCCCCTTGGCACCCCAAGCGCAATCTACTTCCGTTTTCTGTAGATAAAAGGGCGGAATGCTGTCCACCAGTTCGGTTAAATCAATCTCTTCACTGGCCAAAAACTCCAGGATAGTTGCCAGCGCAGCTATGGCATCAAAGGCAAAAACTAAAAGGTCGTATTTGTTTGCTCCTTTTTCCTTAGCCATGGCTTCCATTAGCGCCCGCGGTGCTGTTTTGGTACGCAACACCTTGCCTTTATGCCTCTCTGCCAGTTTTTCAATTACTCCCGGCGCTGTAATGGGAACAACTACCGTACCGCCGGTGGTAGAACGAAAAACGACGGCAGAAGTAAGGGCCATAAACATTTCATCGGCCACTACACGGCCCCGGCGGTCAAAAAGAATGAGGCTTTCCGCATTGGTATCCATCATTACGCCTAAATCCGCATTTGTTTGCCTGACAGCCTCCCCTACCTCATCACAGTATGCGCGCAGGGCCCTTAAAGTTAAAGGCTCTCCTTCCGGAAGGGAAAGCGTGACAAGTTCACAATTTAACTGTTGCAGCAGGGGAGCTAAAAAACTATAGAGCCAAGGAGTAGGGTAAGCCAAAAGCACGCGGCGTTTTTTTGTATTTAACAGCGGCACTTCAAGCTGTTTCAGCAGGCTCTCCCGGTATTTTTCCGCAAAGCCGGTGATTTTAACCGTTTCCCCCACATCTAAAGCTTTAATGCGTTTAAAATCTTCACGATAAAATGTTTGTTCAATTTTACGCTCCCAAGCCTTTGTTAAATTAAAACCGTCAGCATCAAAGAAAGAAATTTGTGTATAAGTATTGTCATCCCGGGACAACCGGATATGAATGCCTCCGGCAGCGGCCAATTCTTTTACCGCCTGCCTGGTAATGGGAGTGACAGAGGTACCCAAGTCAATTACTTTCACTCCCGCCGAAAGCAACCCGGCCAAAGCCGCCTCTTTTAACATGCGGGAAGCTTTCCAGTCATCACTGCTGATGACTACCTGCTTTTCTTCCCCTAAAAGCGTGCCGTAAGCCACACATAATTTCGTCACCAATTCTGGTGTTATTTCCAAGTTAACAATACCGGTAATGCCGTCAAAACCAAAAAGGCTTTTGGCCGGTTTTGTCCCCCAGATAATACTTTCAGCAACAATGCTGGAGGCGGCCACTTGCTTGCCCGGCCAGATTTTAACATTGGGTTTAAGCGTTACATTTTCTTCAATGGTGGTAGCGCTACCCACCACTGCCCCTTCAAAAACGGATGACCCCTGCAGTACTTTCACACCGTTACACAAAATGGCACCGCGGATTTGTGTGCGCGGCCCTAAGTAAGTATTGCCCCAACAGATGCCGCGCTTGATGGTGGCCCCGGCTTCTACTTGACAGTTAGGGCCGATGACAGAAAAACTTTCCACACGGGCACCCCGGCGGATACGGGAACCGCTGCCGATAACGACCGGCGCCGTCACCTCGGCACCCGGTTCAATGAGCACATCCTCGCCCACATAAATACCCGGGGCAGTTTCCGTAAGCGGCAAAGCCAACTTTACTTCTTGGCGTAAAATTGCCAAATGCGCTTCATGATATTGTTTTAAATTGCCAATATCACACCAATAGCCCTCTGCCACATAACCATAAAGGGTATAACCCTTTTCCATTAACAGCGGAAAAAGATCCTGGGCAAAATCAAATTTTTTGTTTACGGGGATAAAATCAAGCACTTCCGGCTCCAAGATATAAATGCCTGTATTCACCGTATCGCTAAAGACTTCCCCCCAGGCGGGCTTTTCCAAAAAGCGCGTGATGCGTCCGTCTTTATCGGCAATGACTACACCGTATTCCAGCGGTGTTTCCACAGAAGTTAAAACAAGCGTGGCAATACCGCCCTTTTGCCGGTGAAAATCTACTGCTTTTTGCAAATCAAAATCTGTGAGGGCATCACCACTGATGACAATAAATGTTTCATCAAGAAAATCACCGGAGTTTTTTACACTTCCGGCGGTTCCCAATGGCGAATCCTCCACAAAATATTGCATTTTGACGCCAAATTGCCGTCCGTCGCCAAAATAATTTTTTATCTGTTCCGGCAAATATTGCAGTGTGACGCCAATATCTGTAAAACCGTAAGCTTTGAGTAAAGCTACGATATGTTCCATCATCGGCCGGTTTACAAGCGGCACCATTGGTTTAGGACGATCGCAAGTAAGCGGCCTCAGACGTGATCCCTCGCCACCGGCCATGATGATTGCTTTCATGCTTTTCCCTCCTGAGTACAGTACTTCCCTAATGTGGACGTGCCTGTAATAGTTTGGTTACATCAGTCTCAACTGCCATGGGCGGCGCCCACGCACTTTGTGTAAACTCTGCAAGTACTTCTTGGTAAATGTTCCGCGTCTGCCTGGCTATTTCCTGCCAGGCATATTCTTTTTCCACCATTTGTCTGGCCCGTCGCACCAGCTGTTGAGCATACACTCGATCTTGCAAAAGCTTAATAATCTGCTCGGCCAAGGAGGCGGCATTGCCGGGATAACATTTTAAACCGTTAACACCATGAGCCACAATCTCCGCCAAACCGCCCGTATCGGAAACGACCACGGGCACATTGGCCGCCATTGCCTCTAGGGCCACAATGCCAAAAGGCTCGTACAGGCTGGGAAAGACAGCCACAGCGGCAGCCTGGTACAGAGCATTGCGTGTATAGTCATCAATATAACCGGTAAAATAAAAGCGGTTTTCCAGCCCCATAGTCCTTGCCTGCTGCCGCAGACCTTCTAAAGCGGGACCTTTGCCGGCAATAATAAATTTTGCTTTCGGTTCAACAGCCAAAATTTGCGGTGCAGCTTCCAAAAGCAGGTGAATGCCTTTCTCCTGCACCAAACGTCCCACAAAAAAAATAATTTTATCCTCAGGTGCGGCATAACGGTCTCTGATCCTGGCATCATACTTTTTTAGACGAAACTGCTCCGGCTCCACCCCATTGGGGATAACGGCAATTTTATCAGTAGGCAATTGAAAAATACTTTTCAGTTCATGAAACATATATTTACTACAACAAATAACTTTCCAGGCTTCATAAGTCAGCCACCATTCTACATCACTGATATAACGCTGTTCATCAGTATGCAGACCGCGGTTGCGTCCATACTCCGTGGCATGAATGGTGGCAACTAGCGGTCGTTTGACCGCATGTTTAACGGCCCTGGCGGCATAAGCCACAAGCCAGTCATGGGCGTGAATGAGATCATAATCATAGCCCTGCAGAAATAAAGATAGTGCTTTTTCCAACATGGCTAGGTTCATTTGCAGGATACCGGAAATAAAATCCCGGGGTGTCAAATGATATGGCCTTGTACGCCAAACCCGTACG
>JAAYMK010000131.1 GCA_012521405.1 Bacillota bacterium | reverse complement strand
GACGGTTCAGAAAAAAGTCCCAGCACAAAGCCTGTTAACCACCAATGGCGAGCTTTACGATAAAATAATGTTTTACCTTTTTTCTTTAAACGACAGGAAATATAAAGGAGTTCATCATCACTGGCGCAGTGATAAAAGGTGCCGTTAAAGACCCCGGGGATGTGAAAATCAGGTTTATCGGTATTGTAGATACCTATTTCACAGCCTGTTGACAGAGCATACTGGCCTTTCCAAAATTGAATGAGCCAACGTTTGCCGGCGTATTCAAATTTAACAGGTTCAGAGTCCAGGATCATATTAAAACTGGGGGCGGCTTCGTCATAAAGATAGCAATAGCCCAGTTTTCTCTGCCAAGGATCCATGGTGGTATAGAAAATCCCTTGTTCAGCGTCATACTCGTAACCGGCACTTTTAATAATCTTATCCAACTTACCACCTTTACCAATGCCCGCCAGAATTGATTTAAAGCCGTCTTTAAGTTTAAGCCTGCTGTCCATCTATCTTCCCTTTCTTTCAATGTGGAGATACTACAGTATATTAAGGACGGGCAGCAATGTTACTTTCACCTTTGTATCTGAGCGGCGCAAGCAAGAGATATTTTTGGCAAAATAGCTAAAGTATGTTACTATTTTTTTAGAAGACTCAAAAAGCAAGGAGTGGGGACATGCTGGTAGGGATTGATGTAGGCGGAACTTTCACAGATGGTGTGCTTTACCATGAAGGAAAAATTATTAAGACTGCTAAATATCCTACGGCGACGGAAAAACTGCAGGATTCCATTTTACAAGTTTTTGATGACCTGCTTGCAGGAGTTAATGAACAGGAAATAGAGCGGGTTGTACTTAGCACCACCTTGGTGACAAATTTGCTGGCAGCAGGCAAAGAGGAGAAAGTGGCACTTGTTTTGATTCCGGGGCCTGGGCTCAATCTTAGGCAGCTGCCGCTGTTTCCTGCAACTTATATTCTTAAAGGGGCGATAGATTTTCGGGGCCGCATTACCGAACCATTGGTGCATGCGGAGGTTGAAGAAGTTGCCGCGCAAATAAAAGCCCAAGGCTTTAAACAGGCGGCGGTGGTGGGAAAATTTTCTTCCCGCAACCATGAGCACGAAGAGCAGGTAGCGCAAATCCTCCAGACAAAAATTCCCCACCTACAAATTGTTAAAGGGCATGAGGTTTCTGGACAGCTAAACTTTTTGCGCCGGATGGTAACAGCTTATTATACGGCGGCGACAAAAAACCAATGGGCAGGATTTGCCCAAGAGATTGAAAGTGCCATCAAAAAAAGAGGCATCCATTGCCCTCTCCATATTTTAAAGGCTGATGGCGGCACCATGCCCTTGCCGGTGTCATTAAAGTTTCCCTGCGAAACTGTTTTTTCCGGTCCCGCCGCCAGCGTCATGGGGGCTTTTGCCTTGACCGGCGATAACTTAACTTCTGTCGTTGTCGATATTGGCGGCACAACTTCCGATTTGGCACTCATTTTGGCAGGGGAACCTTTGCATGCTTCCCGTGGAGCCCGGATCAACGGGCGTTATTCCAGTGTCCGTGCCTTTGCCGTGCGCTCTCTAGCTTTAGGTGGGGACAGCGCCGTACGCTGGACGGGAAAAGAAATTACTTTGGGACCGGACCGTTTAGGGCCGGCAGCCTGTTTT
>JAAYMK010000130.1 GCA_012521405.1 Bacillota bacterium | reverse complement strand
TTGGGGAAATGCTCTTGTCCATGTGTATGATGGGGAATCAGGATTGGTCGAATTTCATGGACAGGAGATCCATCCTTTATTTTTTGAACAGACCAACTATGAATTCATTCTTGAAAAAAAAGAAGGTTGTACAAAACGGCTTTATGTAGATCATTTGAATCAAAAAATCCGTGAGGCCATTAGTCCGGTGGGAAAAAGCGGCAGAATACAAACCGGGATTATTAATTTTCAGGATGAAGTTGGTTTTTCAAAGTTTACCGTTTATGGGGATGATGATAAACTTATAGCATTTGAAATTGAAGTTTATCCGAGCAAATTGGATTACAGGCGGGATTACATCAGACTTCTGCAAGAAGTAAATGAAGAAGTTTATAATTTAGCTTATGCTTTTTTATTGCGGACAAGCTTATATGCAGGCTTAAAATGGGAAAAAGTACCGTCAGCGGCAGAGTTTTTTGCTATTTTCCAAGTGGTGCGAGAAAGTTTCTTTCAGGCATTGGAGCAGTTAAAAAAGCGCCCTCATCACAAAATTATTGCGGTTGATTGTTTTGTGGTACCGGAAAAAGCAAAAAGAGCAGGGCGCAAAACAGTGCGCTGGCTACAAAAGCGAAGCCAGTTTTTTGCAAAAGATGAGTTTGGGCTGATTGCTGTTGGCAACTGTACTTATACTCCACGAATGGTTTTGGATACAAGGAAAGAATTGACGTATGATACTTATGAAAATAGGTTTTTAAAATGGATGTTACAGCAGTTAACTTTAAAATTGAATTCCTTTAAGCAACAGTACTGCGAAAGAGTAAAAAATTGGGATGCCAGAGTAATAAATGAGATTGAAAAAGCAACAAAATTTATACAACACTTTATTGGACGAGGTTTCCTGCAACATGTGGGTGAGCTTAAACGGGTAGAGCATTCATCTTTGGTTATGCAGATGGCTCCCGGTTACAGGGATGTATACCGAAGCTATTTAATGTTGTTAAAAGGGTTACATATTTCTTCTGACTTGTTTTCGATATCACAGAAAGGTTTGGCTCAATTATATGAATATTGGTGTTTCTTAAAACTCAATTCCATCTTGCGGAAAAAGTATCAGCTGAAGAGTAATGATTTAATTAAAGTTGATCGCAGCGGGATAACTGTAACTTTGAAAAAAGGCCAAGAATCGAAAATGCAGTATATAAATCCCCGCAACGGCGAGAAGTTTACCGTTACATACAATTGTTCCTATATTAATTTACCTACCATTAAACAAGAACCTGATAATGTTTTAAAAATTGAAAAGAGCGGGTCAAAGGTGCAATACCATTATATTTTTGATGCTAAATACCGTATTTGCGTAGACAAAGATTATATCAAAAGATTTAAGCAACCGGGACCGCCGGAAGATACCATCAATGCCATGCATCGCTATCGTGATGCCATCGTTAGCCAACAAAACATAAATAGAAATATTTTTGCCGCTTTCGTGCTTTTCCCTCATAATGATGAAATGGCTTATGCGGGTAAAAAAGGCGGAAATCCCGCCAAGTTTTTTGAAAGTATAGAAAGAGTAGGTATTGGCGCACTACCTTTTTTACCCGGGCAGACAAAACTTGTGGAGAATTTGTTGGACGAGTTGATTTTGGAAACGCCTGAGAGTGCTTTTGAGCGCACGGTCCTGCAAGAGGGTACCGTTGAATATTTGACACGCAATCAAAAGCAAAATGTCTTAATTGGGCCATTGCGCAGAAAAGATCAGCTTGACCAATGTTTGCGGCATAAGATGTATTACACTTACTTTAATGAGGTAAAGTCCTATTTAAACGAAATAGAATATGTGGCCATCTATCAATCTAAAAGATTGTTTAAAAATGAATCAGAACAGGGTATTTTCTATTATGGGCGGATCAAAGATTATGAAATCTTGCAGCGAAAAGATATTAGTGAAGCCCCCAACGGCTCATTTCCACAAGCTTTAGCTGTACGGTTTAATATCGAAGATTGGAAAGTCCGGAAAAATCCCATAAAACCTAAGGGATACGGACCAGCAGAACCACAAAGGACAAGCTGGGATCTTTTTCAGGAGGCTACTTTGTATCCGGAACTTCATTTAGATGGTGTAGAAATCAGGTTATGGCGGGAATTAAGACGAGTTCAAGATTGTGTCAGCATTAATTTTAAAAAGGAGCAACTACGTGAGTCAGACCAAATGTCTTCTATGGAGTTCCCGGGATTGTTGCTAGAAAGATTAGACGAGAAAAAATTTAAGGTAACTGTAGGAGGGGAGTCAAGAAATTTTGATTTCTCCCTTCTTAATAAAAGACCGGCGAAAGTGTTGCGAGCAATCATTGCTTTTTGGCAAAATGGCTTAAATAAAATCTCTAGGAAGTGAACTCATGATCGACGTCGCTGCTGCAGTATTAGAAAATGATGAAGGAAAAATTTTAGTGGCAAAAAGAAAAAAAGGTAAGAAATTGGGCGGGTTTTGGGAGTTTCCTGGGGGTAAGATTGAAGAGGGGGAGACGCCGGAAGAAACTTTAAAGAGAGAATTGCGGGAAGAAATGAATGTGGAAATTAAAGTGGGAGAATATCTCGGGGAAAATGTTCATTGTTATGAGGATTTTGCCATAAGGTTGATGGCTTATAGAGCTAAAATTGTGGGTGGGGAAATAAAGCTCTCTGATCATGAGGAATATCTATGGGTGGAAGCCGGTGAGCTTGCCAAGGTGAACCTGGCACCGGCTGATATTCCGTTGGTGAGGTTATTGCTAAAATAATTCGTAGAGGCGGGGAGGAAAGATATTAGAGCAGTTGTTAACCTGTGGGGGAAAGGAAAAGGCAATTTAAACTGCCCAAATAAAAAAATGAGGCGTGAGAAGAAAACACCTCATTGTCAGGAAATTTTTATTTTACCCCAGCGCTTTATCAAATAGCCCAGGGTCAAACCGTAGATAATATTTTCTATGTAAATGGAGATATTTGTGGCAAAATCAAAGGGAACTATGGTTGCACCGCCTAAACTATAGAGGAAACCATAGATAATCAGATGCATACATACTAAGGTAACACCAATTCCCTTTAACCACCAATAGTCTTCCCCAGTTGCCCTAATAACATAGGATGTTATTACACCAAGGGTCATGGCCGGTATAAGCCAGATTAATAACCCTAAAATAATGCCTTGAATTGAATCAGTTAGACCCGGGTGAAGATAAATACCTCCGCTAATTTGATGACTGTACCATTTGGCAAATCCCAGGTTTACGGAAAGAAAGTTCACCAGCAAGGAAGGAATAGTTGCCGTAATACCAGCAAATACTCCCAGTGCAATTCTGTCTCGTATGACCATAAAACCAGCTCCCCATATTTTTGTGATTATTTTGTGCTTTCACAAAGATAAAATACCTAAAGTTGTTGGGGAACTTATACGAAAAAAAGATGCGGCCTAGCTAGGCCACATCTTTTTTCTATGCCAATTGTTACCTTAACAGTAGTAAACTAACGCCCATTACAATCATGCCGGCAATAGTACCATAGATGGAAATATGTTCGTCCTCGTATTCCCTGGCGGTGGGCAGAAGTTCATCAAGGGCAATATAAACCATGATACCTGCTACCATGGCAAAAAGCACGCCAAGCACAAGATCGTTGATAAAACGCATTAAAAATAAATAGCCTACTACAGCACCCAGCGGTTCCGCCAGTCCGGAAAGAAAAGAGAGCCAAAAAGCTTTTTTGCGGTCTCCGGTGGCAAAAAACACCGGAGCTGAAACAGCAATTCCTTCCGGAATGTTATGGATGGCCACGGCCACAGTGATGGCTATACCTAAAGAAGGATCTTGAATGGCGGAAACAAAGGTGGCCAAACCTTCCGGGAAGTTGTGGATGGCAATGGCCAGAGCCGTCAAAAGCCCTGTACGCATTACTTCCCTGCTCTGTGGTTTTTTCCGGTGCAAATCTTCCACCTTTTTAACTTCGTGCGGGTTTTCTTCATCGGGAACAAAGTGATCAATGAGGGCAATGACGAAAATCCCGGCAATAAAAGAGCCAAAGGCCAGCCATGCAGCACTGCCGTTACCTAAAGCAAGGGATAAAGAATTCTGCGCTTCCGGAAGAATCTCCATAAAAGAGACATAGAGCATTACCCCTGCTGAAAAGCCCAGGGATACGGAAAGAAATTTTTTATTAGTACTGCGGGTAAAAAGAGCCAAAAGGCTGCCAATCCCGGTGGCTAAACCGGCTATGAGAGTGAGACCAAAGGCTAAAAGAATAGTGTTGCTACTCATAACATTCACCTATCTGCAGTAATTTCTTCAGCACAAGCAGTAAGCTTATAGCGAACTAAATTTGCGGTAACTGATCTGGCTTTTGCGCGAGGCTACTGCTAGAAGTATAGATCAAGCAACAGACCTTCAATCTGATCAATTTTGGCTACAATATCAAAGTTTTCCTTTTGCTCGCTTAAAAGCTGTATTGTTAATTCTGCAATTTCTTTATCAATGATTTCAATGCGGGTGTAAATGGTTGTTTGAGTAATGTTTCTTTCTTTGACGATTTTATAATAATTTTTGAGAATGAAGGTCAAATATTCTCTAATAATTTTTTTATATTCCTGCAGATTGGCATAGGTCTGTTTGTTTTTTAAGCGTTTGCCAGCCACTTTTACTTTATCAATCATGGCATGGAGCTGTTCTCTGCTTTGCTGCTGTTGGGCCAAATCAAAACTTTCGGCAAAGGATTGTTTCCCTTTGGTAGGGGTAATGGCACTTTGTGACCAGAAGGTACTTTTTTTACTGCTTGTTACTTTCATGATCTCGAACCTCTTAAACGGCCGGTTCCACAAAACCCTAGCGGAGCGGTCGTTTTATTTTTGCGGAATGCTCTTTTCACAGGGTACTTTTGTTTGGCATTTACCGCAAGCAGGATAAGGGTAATGGGCTAGTTCTTTGTTGTAATCGGGGCGTGATTTGTCAATGAGATACTCAAAGCAGATTTTTTTCTCATGGCCAGCTTCGGTTATGGCCTTGGCCGGGCAGCGTTTGGCGCAGGCCTGGCAAAATGTGCAGTAGGCGAAAGGATCGGAATAGGGGCGAGTTGTTGCTTCAAAGGCAAGATCAGTGATAACGCTGCCGAAACGGCCTGCTATCCCTTTTTTGGTGATCATGCCCCGGTTAAGGCTGAAAGTGCCTAGGCCGGCGGCATAAGCCACGTGGCGTTCAGACCAGTTGCTGATCCAGGAGTTTTCAATTTTAAAGCCCGGATCCAGTACCGGCGCCATGGCTTTGGCACCGTGTTTTTCTAAAAAAGCTATCACATGCCGGCGCAGTTCAAAAATAAAATCTTCCCCGAGAAAACGGGCGTGAATCCAGGCATCCGACATAAAGCCGTCATCATAATTTGATTTTCGCACGTACTCGGATGAAGGTAAAAAGAAAGAGATTACAGTTTTGGCGCTGGGAAGCCACTCTGTGGGCAGGCGAAAGTTGGGACCGACAATTTCTTCTTTTTTAAATTCCATAAAAATTGGATCATCGGCGGCGGCAAAGCCCACTAAAGGACGGTCGTAAAAGCGATACTGGCCTTGATAAGAGTTCTGTTCAGAGGTAAGAACAAAATCTTCAATAACCTTAATAATTGTTTCTTTTTGCATAATACCCTCACTTC
>JAAYMK010000129.1 GCA_012521405.1 Bacillota bacterium | reverse complement strand
GAAAAATAAACATAGTGTTTTATACTTGATAATGAGAGGAAAATTACGAGAGGTGCAAAGCAACAATGTTAATTAAAGTTTTGGCGGAAAATACTGCAGTTTCGGAAGATTTTAAGGGGGAACACGGGTTAAGTTTATATATTGAAACAAAAAAGCAAAAAATTATTTTTGATTTCGGCGCTAGTAATTTATGTATTGAGCATGCAAGTAAATTGGGGATTGATTTGGCTGATGTTGATTTGGCAGTTATCTCACACGGGCATCATGATCATGGCGGCGGTTTAAAAAAATTTCTCGCCATTAATGCTAAAGCACCCATTTATGTGCGTAGACAAGCTTTTGACGGGCATTATTCCCGCAAAGCGGACGGTAAAGAGCAATATATAGGGTTAGAGCATGATTTACTGCCCAATGATCGCTTTATTTTTACCGGAGAATACTTGTGCATAAATGAAGAGTTGGAACTATTTTCAGGAGTCAAAGGGGAAAAAATGGTTCCTACAGGCAACCAAAACTTACTAATGAAGAAGAAAGGCGAAAGAATTCAAGATGACTTTTCACATGAGCAAAACCTGCTTATAAAAGAAGGAGAACATAAAGTACTCATTGCCGGTTGTGCCCATAAAGGTATCATTAATATCATCGAGCATGTGGAGAAGATGGGCTATGGTCCCATCACCCATGTCATTGGCGGTTTTCACCTGTACAGTCCTCCAACTGAGAAATATGAGGAGCCGGAATTGGTAAACAGCATTGGCAATTACCTAAAAAGTACGGGAATAATGTACTACACCTGCCACTGTACAGGTACGGAAGCCTATAAATTATTAAAAGAAGTAATGCAAGAAAAAATTGCTTATCTGGCATGTCCCATGGCACTAAACATCTAATGACTCCAGCTCTCACCACTGAAGGTAAGGGCTCCAGGTGATGCCAAAATAATACATTCTTTATGTTCTGGAATAAACCCTTTTCTGCGAGGCGGGAAAACAAGCTTATTGTCGAAATAATGAAAAATCGTTAACTCTTTACGAATTATCTCACTTATACACGCATAAAAAAAAGCCAAGTACCTGCTGTACAACTCAGACAAAGCAATTTAGACGCAAATGCAAAAAATGCAGAGATATAGAGATTTGCGAAGAATATGGCACAAAGCTTTTAGAATCCATCTTATTCGCTCTTTTGGCAAAGGGAAGAAAATTGAAATAAAAACATTTCTGCACTATAATACCTCTTGAATAACCGGTTAGTCAGGAGGACGCATGGATACAAACGTTGACTCAAAAGCCAGAATTATCAGTGCTGCCATCCAATTATTTTCCCAAAAAGGCTATGACGCCACGCGCGTTAATGAAATCGCAGAAACTGCCGGCGTTACTAAAGCATTAATTTATTACTATTTCAACAGCAAAAAGGAGATTTTGGATTATCTGGTCCAAAGCCTACTAGATGATGCAGCTTCCATTACGCTGGATTTTCTTCATGCGCAACTTGAGCATATGCTGGTTAAGAAAAAAATAGCAATAAAAGACGACAAGTTGCATTTTGCAGATGAGCAGGCACAAAAGGAATTTATGGCAAACATTAATTCCTACCATGAGCGCATTGTGGATTTTGCCCTGGATAACAGGCAGATTCTGCGCATTTTGCTTACGGAAGCACTGAAAAATAGCAAGCACCGTCACCAACTTCTCCAGCTAACCAAACACACCCCGGTAATAGACAAAAATTTAATCGGCAAAAAAGCACTGCAAAATTTTTCACATACGGAATATACGGCACTTTTTAAATTATTCTTTTTCCAGATCCCGCTCCTTGGCTTTGCTGCATTTTTTGATGATTACAAAAATTATTGTCAGCAATGCGAAAAAGAGCTTCGCGCTTCCTTTCTACGAGCACTGCAAGTGATAACAATTTCTTTAATTGCCGGAAGTGAAGTCCAGCCAAATGAAGGAGAGTGCTAATTATGATAAAAATTACGGCAGACAGTACCTGTGATCTATCCCCTTCTTTTTTAGAAAGCAATAATATTACACTCGTTCCCCTTTATGTTCTCTTAGGCGAAAGGTCTTATCGTGACGGTGTCGACATTATGCCGGATGAAATATTTACGTATGTAGAGAAAAACAAAGCATTGGCAAAAACCGCCGCCGTTAATGTGCATGATTATGCTAAAATCTTTGCCGAACTATCCCCACAATATGAAGCAGTAATTCATATTTCTTTGGGCAGTGCTTTCTCATCCTCCCATCAAAATGCCAAACTGGCGGCACAAGAATTTCCCAATGTCTATGTGATCGATTCCGGCAACCTTTCCAGCGGCAGCGGACATCTTGTCTATGAAGCGGCACAAATGGCAGCACAAAAGCTGGAGCCCCAGGAAATCTGTCAAAAACTTGAGGAGCTTGTACCCAAAATTGATGCCAGCTTTGTCATTGACCGGTTAGATTACTTACACAAAGGCGGCCGCTGTTCCGGCCTGGAAGCTTTCGGTGCCAATTTGTTGCGCATTAAACCCTGTATAGAAGTTATTGACGGAAAAATGACAGTGGGGAAAAAATACAGGGGCAGTTTTGAAAACTGCTTAAAAAAATATGTAAAAGATCGTTTAACCTCACAAATAGACATAGATTACAGCAGAATCTTTATTACTCATACTGTAAGATCCCCTGAAATTGTGGCCATGGTAAGAGAACTGATTCAAGAATACGCCGACTTTGCAGAAATAATTGAGACCGATGCCGGTTGTACTATTTCCAGCCACTGTGGTCCCAATACATTAGGCATTCTTTATAAACGCAAAAGTAAAAAATCTTCTCCCATTAGTTAAAAGTAGTTCTCATTTGTCTTATCATAAATTATCTTTAGCTTAATTGGGACCGCTCATTACAACCACAATTACACAAGGAGCCGGGGAATTAAAATAAAGTTTGCTGCAAGAGGTACAAAGGGGAATTATCTCATCGCCACTTTCGTGCCGTATTAGTTTGTCACCGCAGACCTGACAAAAAAAGATATCCATTATGCTCCCTCTCTTTTTTCTAGCAGTAAATTTAACCCACTATATTGTAGCAAAAAAGTACTTATTGTGCAGCAGGAACAGGTGCAAATTACTGCCTTCTTAACTTTTTCTGCTCATCTGCAAAGCAGTATCTTTTAAATAGGCGGTAAAAATTTTTAAGCTGCAGGTTTTTTCACCTGCAGCTTTTCTTTTAATAAAATCATCTTCATGCTGCTTAAAGAAATTAAAATATGTGCGTATCTTCTCCCATTCCGTCCATCGCTTGACTACTTTGTCTTATCGGTAAGGGAGACTGCCATGACTAAAAACGGTTTCTCAATGCGTTTGGTCACAATGGGGCAATGAGGTACACCTTTGGGCACAACCACGGCGGTAGGTTTGTCAAAGATATACTTTTCTTCTTCCCCTTCCGCCCCGATGGAAAACTCCACTTCGCCGCCTAAATCACTGAAATTACGCGGATCAGAACCGAGAAAAAAGATAGCTTCATCATAATCATGAACATGCGGCTTGGT
>JAAYMK010000128.1 GCA_012521405.1 Bacillota bacterium | reverse complement strand
TTAATGACAGTCCTTCCTTAGCCTTGGCACATATCGGTATTGCCATGGGGAGTGGCACAGATGTGGCCATTGAAACTTCCAATGTAGTATTAATGCATGCAGATTTTAGCCGTCTGCCCCATGCCCTTGGACTGGCAAAGGCCACATTCAGAAACATGAAGCAAAATATTAGCATTGCCGTAGGTGTGGTGCTATTTTTACTGGCGGCCGTGTTTTTTAGTCAATGGATGAATATGTCCATCGGGATGCTGGTTCATGAAGCCAGTATCTTGGCGGTCATTCTTAACGGTATGAGATTATTGCGGTTTAAATTAAAAAGAATTTAAAGTAAAAAAAGAAAGGAGTATAGAAATGAAAAGTGCAACTATTTACCTGGAAACATTGACTTGCCCCTCCTGTGTGCAAAAGATTGAGAGTGCCGCGAAAGCTTTAGATGGCGTAGATGCAGAAAGCGTAAAGGTACTTTTTAATTCCAGTAAACTAAAATTTGCTTTTGATGAGGGGAAGCTGGCGGTGGAAGATGTAGAAAAGGCGATAACTGCCCTTGGTTATGAAGTAAAAAAATCACAAGTAAAAGACAAATAAAAAATCCCCCGGGTTAGAGCAATTTGACCCGGGGGATTAACTTTTAATGCCGGTGTTATTTATCAAGGCCGGCTTGCCGGCAGCAGTTTTGAGCAAAAAAAGCAGACAGCTTTAGCTTCCGCCTATTCTCTTTCTATCGAGAAAGCAATCTATGCTGAAGGCAAACCGCGGCTTGTTTATTTTTGGTTGCTGTCTGCATATTCTTTGGCATTGCGTATCTCTTTTTCACTAGGTTGATTAACCTGAGAATCTTTTTTTAGCTTTTCTCTATCTGCCCAAGCGGCAGTATCGTGCTTTTCCACAGGGGCCGCCCGGGAGTGAGTCTTTTTTTTGTTTTTAGCCATTCTTTCCTCCTAAAAATGGGATTTGTCTTGCTACTTTTTGCTTGAGAGTCTTTTTGTAGGAGCAAACTTATGCATTTGCCGTTTAATTCTTTAAAACAGATTTTTCTTCCAGCTTTGCAGACACAAAGGCGGTAACAAGACCGTAAAGGCTGGCACCAAAAAAGTTGGCAATGGCGGTTTTCGGCAGAATGGGAATGATCCCCTGCACTTTAAAAAGCAGTGAAAGTCCATAAATAATAAACCAAATACTTATGGCATAAATCCAGCCTTTAAATAACAGGTAGCGACTTTGCATGTGGGGAATTAAGTAGCTAAAACCAATACCTATCAAAGATGTGAAGATAAGATGGCCCAAAACACCAAGAACTATCGCAATTGCTCCGCCCACATCTTCTTTTCCCAAGATGATAATTGCAGTCCATTTGTAAAAGGGCATTTCTGTCCAATTAAGCTTAAGCTGGGCGAAGCTGTATAAATTCATGACGATGCCGCCGGCAAGCCCGGCTAGAAAACCCCGCACTACTCTGTCTTGCAGCATTTAACCCCTCCAGAAAATAGGTGTGCAATTAGTATCCCCGCAAAAATGAGAAATATTGCTGCCGTAAACTTTTATATTAAGTTAAGCCGGAAACTTAATTAAGTAAAAAAATTCTTGAACTTTACAACTGCTTCACGTAAAATATATAGAAATAGTTTTTTCATTTGCTTTCGTAGTTTGTAACAAAGTGATGAAGGCTACTTTTTCTTTCTGTTGCCGGAAAACATGTTTTTCTAATACATGTGGTCCGGTCTTTCGTTAGCTAGAGCGTTAATTTTTTCCGTAGCCGGCAAAATTTACTTGGGGTACTAAATAATATAACGATGTCACTGAAATAGTTGGTAACAGTGAATTCCTTACGGGAGGTTGTAAGCGATGAAGCAGATTAAGAGAATTCTGGTGGCAAACCGGGGGGTTCCTGCGGTTCGTGTTATGCATACTTGTATAGATCGTAAAATCCTTACTACGGCGGTGTACAGTACTCCCGACCGCTTGGCTCAACATGTAACTATGGCTGATTCCGCCGTACATATCGGCGAAGCACCACCCAGTGACTCTTATCTAAATATGGACCGCATAATTGACGCTGCGTTGCAGAGCGGTTCTGATGCCATTCATCCAGGGTGGGGATTCCTGGCGGAAAACCATGAGTTTGCTCAACGTGTAATTGATGCCGGTCTCATTTGGATTGGTCCTCAACCGGAAGTGATCCGGTTGATGGGAGATAAAATTGAAGCGAAGGAAGTTGTGGAAAAAGCAGGTGTGCCAACAATTCCCGGCATTAGTGATGTAGAATCAGTAGATGATATTATCCGCTGGATGCGGGAAGAAAAGGTGGAATACCCCATTATGATTAAAGCTTCCGCCGGCGGCGGAGGCAAAGGCATGGTTAAAGTTGAACGTGATGCAGATTTACAGCAAGCTTTGGCACAAGTGCGTTCCGAAGCGAGAAAAGCTTTTGGCGATGATAAAGTCCTGGTAGAAAAATATATTGAGCGCGGTCGCCATATTGAAGTACAGATTGTGGCCGACCACTACGGAAATGTGGTTCATTTGTGTGAACGGGAATGTACCATCCAGCGGCGGAACCAAAAAATTATTGAAGAAGCACCTTCTCCCTCATTAACACCGGAATTACGAGAAGAAATTTGTCAAAGTGCTGTCACTTTAATGCAAGCAATTGGTTACACCTCTGCCGGTACAGTCGAATTTTTATTTGATTCGAAAACACAGAAATTTTACTTTCTTGAAGTTAATACGCGTTTACAGGTTGAACATGGCATAACGGAATTAATCACCGGCTTGGATATTGTTGGCATTATGATTGACGTTGCCATGGGCAAGGAATTGCCTTTTAAACAGGCAGATATACATCCTAACCGTTGGGCTCTGGAAGTGCGGTTAAATGCGGAGGATCCCCGAACTTTCAGCCCATCTTTTGGCTGGTTGACCCGGCTGACGGAACCTCACGGCCCTGCAGTGAGAATTTCTTCGGGAGTTTACGAAGGGGCGGCAATTCCGTCATATTATGACTCACTGCTCATGTTAATTATGACCACCGGTGCGGACCGTGAAGATGCCATCCGCGTCATGGATCGTTCTTTAAGCAAAAATTTGCGGGTGGAAGGTGTAAAAACGCTGGCGCCGCTTCTTTTAAGTATTATTCGTCATCCTAAATTTATCAGCGGTGATTTTTCCACGCGTTTTATCGAAGAAAATATGGATGATTTAATCTCAAATTTTGCCGGGGAAGATGATGTTGACGAGGCTTTAAAAGTTGCCAGATATGTTGCTGAGATTTCAGCTTTAGGTACGCAAAACTGGGTGTGAGGAGAATACCGATGAGGAAAGACAATGGATGTGTAAAAGACAATGATTATATTTTCGTTACCCCTGAAATGTCTCCACGAGAAATTGTGGCAAAAGTGCGCGCCCTACCCGGTGTCTGCCTGACTTCAACCGGGATGAGGGATGCAGGGCAGTCTGATTACAAAAATCGTTTGCGTCATTTTGATTTGGCCACTTTAGCTCCACATTATAATCGGATGGGCTTATTTAGTGCGGAATGTCACGGCGGGGCCCGCTGGCATGTAGGCATTATGAACAGGCGGGAAAGTCCCTTTGATGAAATCCGCTTTTTACGAGAAAAAATGCCAAATGTTTTGCTGCAAACATTGGTGAGAGAAACTAATCTTTGGGGCTATCGCCCGTACCCGAAAAATGTCATTGAGTATGTTGTTAAATATGTGGATATAGATGTTTGGCGCTGTTTTTCTTTCCTCAATGACGTACGCAATATGCGTGTTGTGGCGGAAACGGTAATGAAGCGCGGAAAATTGTTTCAGCCTGCTATTTCCTTTACCCAAGCCGATTGGGCGGATAATAAATATTACTTAAGTGTTGTGCGCGAGATTGTAGCTCTTTGTGGTGGCGTAGATGAAATTATTTTGGCCATTAAAGATATGGCCGGCGTGGGCAGTCCGGCCAGGATTGCCAGCTTGGTAGATGCCATTAAACAAGCATATCCGGAACTGGTAATTCAATACCATCGCCATGCCACAGACGGCTTGGCCCTGCCCGCTTTATTGGCGGCAGCCCAAGCCGGGGCCAAGATTCTTGATGTGGAAGAAGATTCATTGACACGTTTTTATGGGCAGCCACCTATTTTGGGGGTGCATGCTTATCTAGAAGAATCGGGCGTTCCTGTACATTTAAACAGAAAAGCGGCAGAGGACGCCGTCCAAGAAGTTCGTGAATGGATAAACCAGTATGAATGGGCTGAATCTCCCTTTAAAGGTTTGGATCATAATGTCTTAAAGCACAGAATGCCCGGCGGGGCTTTCCCCAGCTCTTTTGAGCAGGCGGAAAAAGGCGGATTCCTACATTTAATGCCATCTATTCTCAAAGTTATGTCCCTCTACAACCAGATTATAAAGTACTTTGACGTGACGCCGGGATCACAAATTACCTGGACTACTTGTTGCGGCATTGTTAACCGGTATGCCAAAAAGAGCGGGGAAAGCGGAGTAAAACATTTAATCGATTTATTAGAAAAATTTGTGATTGAAAAAAATCAGGATTTTGCTGCTTTGGATGCTGAAGAACAAGAGGAGTTGCTTTCCCTGTTTGCTAATGCACCCGGTGATTTTAAAAACTTAATTCTTGGCCATTACGGCAAATTGCCCATGGGATGGCCTGCTGATTGGGTTTATCAGAGTGCTTTCGGTAATGAATGGAAAGAAACCATGGCCCAGCGGAAAGAGGAATCACCGCTTGATTCACTGCCCGATGAAGATTTAGATGAGGCATTGCATACCTTGAAAGAAACTTTAGGTTGGGAGCCCACCAAGGAACAGTTTATCCTTTATTTAATGCATCCAAAGGATGCCATTGAGTATTTGCGCTTCCGTGAGAAGTTTGGGCAGGCTCCGTATGTTTTGCCGACAAATGTTTGGCGTGAGGGGCTGAAAAAATACGGGGATACTGTTGAATTTGAAATTAATGGCAAACCGTTTTCCATTGAACTGGTATCAATCGGTGAAGAACATGAAGGGATTATCCATGTGATCTTGCGTGTTAACAATAAAATGCGTGTTTATGCCGTGGAAACACCGCGTGTGAAAACAAAGAAAGAAGAAATGGCCACAGGACCCAATGAAGTCGGTTCACCCATCAACGGAACGGTGTGGCGGCTGGGTAATCCCAAACGTGGCAGCCTTAAACCGGGAGATATTGTGCATAAAGGTGAAGAGATTGCCAACATTGAAGCCATGAAAATGGAAACTGCCGTTTTGGCCCCCTTCGATGCGCAAATTGTAGCCATTAAGGTTGAACTCAATGAAATGGTTAAAGAAGGTCAATTGCTTTTTGTTTTAGAACCTCTGGAAAATTAAAGTTACCCAAAGGGAAAGCCTTGCCTTTTGTAACGGCAAGGCTTTCCCTTTACATGCTTTTTCCGCCTACGGTGAGATATGACCCAGAGAATCATCGCAAAGACTTGACAGTTTTTGTCATTGACAGGACCAGTCTTAACAAGTAGAATGTTCATGGGCAGAACCTTGTCGTTTTTTGTCTAAAAAGCTCGGAATATTGCTGCCTATTCCTAATGTTTAGCACACGGGTAAGGGAGGGACAAGCAGCATCGGCTATCTCAAATAGTAAAACATTAGGGGTAGAGAGCCAAACAGCAAAGTACAAAAAACGCCAGCAGTTTTTTTATTTTTAGTTTATGTTCCAAAATTCACAAGTGCGGCTGTAAGCGCATCTTTTTTTTTTGCCGGTTGAAAGTGAACGTATTCACAAAAAGTCTGGGTGGCCTAATTGCCTTTTTCCAGGAAGGCCCTAAGGGGTAGATTCAGAAGGAAATAATACCAGGGCTGAGGGGCCACTTATTAAGTATCTTGGTTAACTGCAAATGCAACAAAAGAGAATATGAAGTAAAAATCTGCTTAAAAGCATAAAAGCCTGTCGCATGCGACAGGCTTAATTTGCTATGGTGGGTCGTAGTGGATTTGAACCACTGGCCCCTACCGTGTCAAGGTAGTGCTCTCCCCCTGAGCTAACGACCCGTTTTTTTATTAGAACTTTGAAAGACAAAACTAATTGTATCAGAAAAACAAAAAAAAATCAAGGGATCTTTTGCTTTTACTTACTGAAATCTTTGGTAGGTATAAGGATGAAAAAATAAATAAAAACTAAATCTAGTAAATAAACAAGGAGGGTAATAGATGCGCGTAGCAAGAGAATCGGAACCTATTATGCGGGTGAAATGTTGTGTAGATAGTTGTGAATACTGGGAAAGCGGTGACCAGTGTATGGCTTCCAGTATAGAAATTCAGCCTCCCAACGCTTCCGATACTGAAGAAACAGATTGTGCCACATTTTCACCGAAAAACTAGCTTTACAAGGGACGTGTTTCCGCACGTCTCTTTTTTTCTCTTTCTGTTATGGCCGGATAAAGTATACAAAAATTTTGGCAAACATATATTACTTAAGGAAGGGAGATGACAATGGTGGCATTAATTGCAATTGCCGTAAAATATATTACTCCTGTGCTAAAAGCAAAGGTGAATCAATGTCTCCAGTTATACAAGCAAACTGGCGGCAAAATAATTTTTGAAGAAACAAAATGGGGGATCTGGCCTCATCTGCTATTTTATTTGCAAAACGGGCAAAAAGCAAATTCCGGTTTTGTTTTTCGCAATTTATTGGCGCAAAGTTTAGCTCAATATATTGTTGAGGAACAGGCTTACTTGTTTTTTACAGAAATGATGAAAAAATCTTATTTTTATTTTCCCCCGGAAGAAAGAAATCATATCTTTACTCTGGCGCAAAAAATTTATCTGGCTGATCCGGCAAAGGATGAGGGAGGGCAAGTTTATGCCGGAATTTTGCAGCAGTTGCAGGAATATCTTGAACAAAATGATTATGTTAACTTGCATGGGTTGATTGTTTTTAGAATGCAATCCTGGTTAAAATTTGTGCGCAAAACCCTTGATAAAGCTGTGGATGATTATTTAATGGAAAAAGAATATCAGGAGTTTATTAAACTACTCAAATATTTTGTTGCTTTACAAGAACCGAAGATCAAACAAATACACGTGCTTTTAAATGAAAACGATTGTTTTTATTTCCTCGATCACACTTTTCAGCCGGTGGAACAGCAACAGGAAATTGTCTGGGAAGGTTACAATGATTCCTGCGATGAGGAAGATCAACTGGTGAGTCTCATTATTTCCCTTGCACCACACCAGATTGTTTTGCATCACAATGTTTACCTGAAATATCCCAAAGCCGCAGACACTTTAAAACATGTTTTTGAACAAAGAGTCAGCTTATGTAAGCGCTGCAAATTATGTCATGATGCCAAAAACAATATTTTTTACAAAAGAAAAACTTAAAAGACAAGAAAGACGCTCTGTTTTTTAAACGCTGCGTCTTTCTTATTTTTTTGGCGTTGCTGCATTGCGTTGGTGCAACTCTTTTTTTATAAACAGGCGAGAAAAATACGTAAAAAGCTTTTCCTGGGGATAAGTCAGTGATACAATGTAGCTGGCGGAAAGGAGATAAAACGGTGACTTTTATTTTTTTACCTCTTACGGGTGCGCTTATTGGTTGGATCACTAATCTTTTAGCCATTCGGCTATTATTTCATCCCCGCCAGCCACTGCAACTTTGGCCCTTGCCTTTTAAAATACAAGGTTTGCTCCCCAAAAGAAGGGGGGAGCTGGCTGAAAACATAGCAGATATTGTCTCGGAACAGCTTTTTTCCTTGGACGAGCTTACAGCACAAGTTGATTTATCGCAATTACAAAATGAAGTAAAAAGTACAGTAGAAAAAATTGTGGTGGTATGGTGTACTGAGAAGTTGGCGGTGTTGCCTACCAAATTGCGCAATTACATTACAAATTTTTTGCGTGACCATGTGGCGGGAAAAGTGGCAGAGCAGTTTCCAGAAATGGCGCAAGCCTTTTTGCTTTCCATACGCAAACAAATTGATGTGCGCAAAATTGTGGTTGAGAAAATTAATGGCTTGTCTCTAGCAGAAATAGAGGGATTGGTTTGGTACGCGGCCCGTCATGAACTGCGTATGATTGAATGGGTTGGCGGACTACTTGGGTTTGTGGTTGGTTTGGTGCAAGCTTTTTTTGTCTGGTACCTGGCTTAGGCTTGACACGATAATGGCCAACAATTATGATGAAGTATAATACTTTTTGCAAAAGGGAGTGATTATGTGTTAAAAATTACGCTACGTAATGATGTCAGGGAGTACCCGGCAGGTACTCGCGTTTTAGATATACTTAATGATATTGGCGGACGTTTAAAGAAGGAAGCTTTGGCAGCCGTTGTCAACGGAGTTGCCGTTGATCTAGCTTGTCCTTTACAAGAAGATGCCGAAGTACGTTTTCTCACTTTTGCCGATGAAGAAGGTCGCGATATTTATCGCCATTCATCCAGCCATATTTTGGCGGCGGCGGTTAAACGTTTATTTCCAGATGCTCTCTTAGGGATCGGGCCCGCCATCAAGGACGGTTTTTATTATGATTTTGACCGCCCGGAGTCTTTTGTGCCGGCAGATCTGGAGAAAATTGAAGCAGAAATGCAGAAAATTATTAAAGAAGATTTGCCTTTTGAGCGTTTTACCTTGCCGCGCGAGGAAGCAGTTGCCTTCTTTACGGAACTTGGTGAAAAATATAAAGTGGAACTCATTAATGACTTACCTGAAGATGCCGTCATTAGTTGTTACCGCTGCGGTGATTTTGTGGATCTTTGTGCCGGTCCACATTTGCCTTCAACCGGAAAAGTTAAAGCCGTGAAGCTGCTAAATTTAGCAGGTGCTTACTGGCGCGGCGATGAAAAAAATCCCATGCTGCAGCGGATTTATGGTACCTCCTTTGCGAAAAAATCACAGTTGGAAGAATATCTGCAGCGTCTTGAAGAGGCCAAGAAGAGGGATCACCGGAAATTAGGCAGGGAGCTTGATCTTTTCAGCCTCCAGGACGAAGGTCCCGGTTTTCCCTTCCTGCATCCCAAGGGGATGATTATCCGTAATGAATTGGAAGCTTACTGGCGGCAGGAGCATCAGCAAGCCGGTTATGATGAAATTAGGACACCTATCATTTTAAACCGTGTCTTGTGGGAGAATTCAGGTCATTGGGAGCATTATAAAGACAATATGTATTTTACGAAAATTGACGGTCAAGATTATGCCATTAAACCAATGAACTGTCCCGGCGCCATGCTCGTTTATAAAACAAAAATGCATTCATATCGCGATTTACCTATTCGTTTGGCGGAATTGGGTTTGGTACACCGGCATGAACTGTCGGGCACATTGCACGGCATGATGCGTGTACGTACCTTCACGCAAGATGATGCCCATATTTTCATGCTACCTTCGCAAATAAAAGATGAAATTAAGAAAGTAATTGCCCTGACCGAGAAAATGTATAGTGTCTTTGGTTTTGATTACCATTTAGAGCTTTCCACCAAACCGGAAAAAGCCATGGGATCTGAAGAACAATGGGAGCTGGCCACGGAGACATTGCGTGAAGTGCTTGAAGAGCGCGGTCTTGCTTATACTGTCAATGAAGGAGACGGGGCTTTTTACGGTCCTAAAATTGATTTTCATTTAACAGACTCCATCGGACGCACCTGGCAGTGCGGTACAGTGCAGTTGGATTTTCAGATGCCGGAAAAATTTGATTTAACCTATATCGGTGAAGACGGGCAAAAGCATCGACCGGTTATGTTGCACCGGGTGGTTTACGGTTCCATTGAACGTTTTATGGCTGTTTTAATTGAGCATTATGCCGGGGCATTTCCGGTGTGGTTGTCCCCGGTGCAGGCAATTATCCTGCCTATTTCGGAAAAATATCATGATTATGCCCGGATGGTTTTGCAGCAACTAAAAACTGCCGGAATTCGGGCTGAAATTGATCTGCGCAATGAAAAGGTTGGCTATAAAATTCGTGAAGCGCAACTGCAAAAAATCCCTTATATGCTGATTGTGGGTGAAAAGGAAGCCGCCGCCCAGGAAGTGTCTGTGCGTGAGCGCAGTGAGGGAGATTTAGGACCCTTTAAAGTTAATGCCTTTGTCGAAAAAATTCTTAACGAAATAAAAAGTCGAAAATAAGACAAGCTGCCGACAGCATGAGCTGACGGCAGCTTTTATCTTCTGATCTGATAGCGCCTGTGGGGTGGCAACCCTTAAAGTACAAGAAAGACGCATCAAGGAAAAAACGCGTAGCGTTTTTCTTGCGATTGTGGCTGTCAGCGGTTTTATCTTATGTTATAATAAAATAAATCTTAATAGGTAAGGAAACTATTGTTTTAGCATTTCACCGTAGAGGAGGACCGGATGGACAATTTTGCAGCCATTATACTTGCAGCAGGCTTTTCCTCAAGGATGGGGCTTTATAAGCCACTTTTACCATTAGGTAATGCTTTAGTGCTCGAAAAATCCCTTTCTACATTTTTAACTGCCGGAATTAAAAATGTTTACGTGGTTGTCGGCCATAATGCCCATTTGCTTAAACCGGTAGTAGAAAGAATGGGTGCCCAATGGATTGAAAATATCAATTTTGCACAAGGGATGTATTCATCGGTACAAGCCGGGGTAAAAAATTTGCCCCGGGAGATAAAAGCTTTTTTCATGCTGCCGGCTGATATCCCCCTGGTGCAAGCCGAAACCATTAAAAAATTAATGGACATGTATGTACAAAGCCCTGCCGAGGTAATCTTTCCCGTCCACGACAACCGCAAGGGACACCCGCCGCTAATTGCCACACAATTGCGTGCGGAAATTTTGCAGCCAGAGCCTCTAGGCGGTCTGAAAACTATTTTAAACAAAGCAAAAAACAAGAAATTGCTTCATGTTGATGATGAGGGGGTTTTAAAAGATTTAGATAGAGAAGAGCATTACCGCAGGATGCTTCCGCCTGCTGCCGCCGGTTATCCTACCAGAAGTGAGTGTGAGCAAATTTTAGCGGCACATAATGTTTTGCCACAGGTTATTTTGCATATGGAGCAGGTAAATAAATTGGCCCAGATGATGGCCCTTTATCTTAACAGTTGCGGTTATCGCCTGCATTTGGCTTTACTGCAAGCGGCCTGTCTGCTGCATGATATTGCTAAAGGGCAGAAAAACCATGCAGAAAAGGGCGGGCAGCTTTTGGCTAACCTGGGATATAAAGAAGTGGCGTCCCTGGTGGCGACCCATATGAATTTGCCTGCCGCGCATGAAGAACTTGATGAAGCAGTGCTCTTGTTTTTGGCGGATAAAATGGTTGAAGGAACGGAAATAGTCTCTTTAGCGCAGAAAAAAAGAAAGAAACATGCATTTTTTGCCGGTAATGCCGCCGCACAACAAGCTGTAGAATCACGTTTGCAAAAAGCACTTTTTTGGCAACAAAAAATAGAACAGGTTATCGGTAAGCCCATCTTGGAGATAGCAGGCGAAAGCAAATGAAAGCAAGAAAAATCTATCTAATCAGACATGCGGAACCCGTGCAAATCAGCAAGGAAAAAATTTATCTTGGTCAGTTGGATTTGCCGCTCAGCCAAAGAGGTCTTAGGCAAGCAACTAAACTTGCCATGCTCTTGAAAAAACGTAATTTGGAAGCAGTCTTTTGCAGTGACCTTTTACGCACCAGGCAAACGGCAGAAATCATCGCCCGCCAGCATGGTTTAAATCCCGTTTGTGTACCGGAATTGCGGGAAATTAATCTTGGTTTGTGGGACGGCCGGCCGCGTGTGGAGATAAAAACAAAATATCCCGCCTTGTATGTTGCACGTGGCCAAGATATTGTTAATTTCCGTCCTCCCCAGGGAGAAAGCTTTGCTGATCTGCAAAAACGAGTCATTCCCGCTTTTGAGAAGCTGCTGGAAACAATTGACGGTAATTTGGCCATTATTGCTCATGCCGGGGTAAATAGAGTGATTCTCTGTCATTTACAGCGGCTGGATTTGGCAAAACTTTTCACGCTTAGACAAAATTATGCGGAAATTTATGTAATTAGGCAAAAGGGAAAAAGTTTTGCTGTGCGGAAATACTGCTTAACATAAATGCTTTTTCACGTTCTTGTGTAATAATTATTACTGCAGATGTAAAATTTTCGTGATATAATCAATACATAAAGAGCGATAGAGGACAATTAATTTTCCGAATAGATTTTATTTTTTTGTGAGTATGGTCGCAAATTTCTGTTGAACTTTAAGGCTGCAAAAAGCCTTGAAATAAAGCGTGATAAGAGCGAGAGCGCTATAATCACACTGTTTAAGGAGGTTTTTCATGTCTAGGGGAGAGCAAATGAAACAAGGAGGAAGTATGGTGCTAAACCATGAAGCCGCTCAGGCCATCTCTGCCGAAAAAGTGGCATCATTACCTGCCACACCGGCACAGTATCGTTGTCCTATTTGCGGCAAAATTAGCGTCAACCATGAAGATTTAAAATTTCACTATGCAAATGAACACCCAGATTCTGTTGTCCCAATTGTAGTTAAGCTTAATGTCAACGGCAAAGATTGTGAAGTTCTCATTGAGCCCCATTGGACTCTACAGCGTACCCTCCAGTTTCAGCTGGGGCTGACGGGGGCAAAGCAAATGTGCGACCATGGAGCCTGTGGTTCTTGTACCGTCATCATTGACGGACGTCCTGTTCTCTCTTGCATCACACTGGCTGCAGAATGTGAAGGCAAACGTATAGAAACGGTAGAAGGTATTGCTGCTGATCCCAAGTGGAAGCCTCTCATTGACGCCTACTGCAGGTGGGATGCAATGCAATGCGGTTACTGTACACCAGGCTTTTTGGTGACTGCCAAGGCACTTTTAGACAGAAACCCCAATCCCACTGAAGAAGAATGTAGGGAAGCTCTAGCAGGTAATATTTGCATCTGCGGAACATATCCTCGCCATTCACAAGCAATCCTGGAGGCAACGATGAAAATGGCCGAAGGGGGCGAATAGAATGGCGGATCTGGCAGGTGTTAATGGGCAGAGGGAGCATTTTCGTGTTGTCGGTAAGCCCAACCTTCCCGGCAGGCTTTCATATGCGTTGGCAACAGGGATTGCCAAATTTGGTATAGACTATGTGCTTCCCAATATGCTGCATGCCAAATTTTTACGCAGCCCTTATGCCCACGCCAAAGTTGTCAGTGTAGAGACAACAAAAGCCTGGGCATTGCCGGGCGTGGTGGATATCTTGACCTGGGAAGATGAAGATCTTATCAAATTAAGTACCGGTGGATTCGGGCCCCCTAAACCTTGGCTTGATAATATAGCCCATGAGGAAGGGGCAGAGGTAGCAGTAATTGTTGTGGCTGAGAGCGAAGAAATTTGCGATGAAGCTTTGCGGTTGCTCGAAGTTGAATGGGAAATACTGCCCCATATTGTGGATATCCTTGAAGGCAGAAAGCCGGATGCGCCTGTAATCCGCGAAGGTCTCCCTGAAATACCATCCATGTTTGGTATGGGAGGTAAAGATAATCCTCCCAAAAAAGGTAATGTCTCTTATTCTTATGTGATTGACGGTGATATTGAAGCCGGCTTTAAAGAAGCTGACCATATTATTGAGTTTAACTTAACCATACCTGCTTTTGCTTCCCATATGCCTAACCCTCCCGGTTCAGTGGCTTGGTGGGAAGATGATCCTTACCATGCTCCGGGGAAAACATTGCGCATTGAAGGCGCCGTGCAAAGAAGAGAGCAGATTGCTGCCATGTACGGCCTTCCCTTAGAAAAGACTGTGCAAAAAGGACTTTTCCAAGGCGGTAAATATTGTGATTGGGGAATGCGTAGATCCCAAGAAATTACACCTCTTTTGGCCAAACGAACCGGAAGGCCGGTACGCTGTGTAAATACACGGGAGCAAACATACGACTTTCTCATGAAGCAGCGTTATATGTACTTAAAAGTCGGCTTTAAGGATAACGGCTTAATTACCGCCATTGACGATTATTCCATTGCTGACGGTGGCGTGCCGGGCAGTTCCACCTTCGGTACAAGCGGTGACCAAAGTTACGGTCCTTATTACACTTTCAGGTGCAAAAATATTAGACAGAGAATGGAGATTGTTGACAGCAACCGCGGTAAGATGTACGTGAGCGGACAACATTGTCCTTTTAACTGGGATGCCGGGACCATGGCCATTTATCTCATTGCGGAAAAGTTAGGGAAAGACCCCATTGAAATTGCCAAGATTAATTTGCACGGTCCCACATCACAAGATGATCCTAATCCGGTACCTAGCTTTGAAGCCTGCCTCGAGGAAGGAAAGAAATTAATGAATTGGAACTGGCATCCTGCCGGTACCAAAAGGCTGCCTGACGGCAGGATGCATGGTGCCAGTTTCAGGTATCAGATCTGCCCACGTCACGCATTCTCCGGATATGACTGTAAACTGGAGTATCAGAACGGCGTGGTACACCTGCCGACACAGGGCCCCGTAACAGGAATGTATGCCGTTGAAGTTAACGCCATGGTTGTGGCTGAAGAATTGGGTTTGGAATATGAAGATATCAGCATTGATTTTGATTACAGAGAAAAATTTACCCCTGTGGGTGGTGGCTCGGACGGTACCACCGCTTCGGCTTGGGCCATGAAGGAATGCGCCCATATCCTTAAACAACGCCTTTTGGAGGCAGCCATTGAAGAAGCCGAAAATCCGCCGCGCCCTACAGGGATGTTTGCCATGCCAAAACCACCCAGTCCTTTTAAAGGCATGAATTTAAAACCCGAAGATTTAGATCTAATGGATGGTAAGGTTGTCCTTAAATCTGATCCGAGTATCGGCGTTCCCCTTGCCGAAGCCGTGACAAAAAATATTTTTGCTACTTATTCCGGCAGGCCGCCGGATGCGCTCTGGAGTTTAGGTATGGGGAGAATGCTTGATACCATGAATACAGCATTCTGTGAAGTGGCTGTAGATACAGAAACAGGCGAGGTTGAAATCCTGCGCTTTGGGGTGGTGGCAGATCCGGGTAAAATTATGCGCCTCACCTCATTAGAAAGCCAGATAGACCAAGTAATGTATTTCAGCCAGGGATGCCAATTGCTGGAAGATTTTGTCTATGATAAAAAAACCGGAGTTAAATTGCATACCAATATGATTGATTATAAAAAACCCGGTGTCTTGGATGTTCCTCATGTGGAGCGCAAATTCTTGGAAACACGCGCAGGCAACGCAGCTTATGGAGCAAGTGGCATTAGCCATTCACTGGCCAATACACATCTTGTGATTATCGCTATCCATAACGCGATCGGCGTCTGGGTGGACCCGCCGGCAACTCCGGATAAGGTCCTAAAGGCGCTGGGCAAGGCATAGGAGGTAGAATATGAGACCATTTAACCATATTAATGCTAAGTCATTGGAAGAAGCCGCTGACGTTCTCAACAAAGGCAGTACTTTGCTTAATGCCGGCGGCACAGATCTTATAACCACATTAAAGGATAACATTCTTCCGGATTATCCCAAGACGGTCGTCAACATTAAAACTATTCCCGGGCTTGATTATATTAAAGAAGAAGATGGCATGCTAAAAATCGGGGCGGTAACCCGTCTGGCCGATATAGCAGAAAGCCCGGTGATTAAAGAGAAATATTCCGCTTTGGCGCAAGCTGCCGCCCATGCAGCTGCACCTAACATCCGTAATATGGGAACCATTGCCGGCAATATTGCCCAGTTTAATCGCTGCTGGTATTTCCGTAAACCGGAAAACCGTTTCCACTGTATTCGCAAGGGCGGACATACTTGTTTTGCCGCTACAGGCGAAAACCGCTATCATTCCATATTCGGTGGGATGGAAACAGAAACAAGACCATGTACCATGGAATGTCCTGCCAAAACAGATATCCCGGCCTATATGGCCCAGTTACGGGACGGAAATTGGGATGAAGCAGCACACATTCTTATGCAAGTAAACCCCATGCCGGCCATTACCGGCCGCGTCTGTGCCCATTTTTGCCAGACAGGTTGCAACCGTGCCTATGAAGACGAAAGCGTTTCCGTTCGTGCCGTTGAACGTACATTAGGTGACTATATCTTGGAAAACAGCCACAAGTTTTATGCTCCGCCCAAGGAGGAAACAGGAAAGTCAGTGGCGGTGATTGGCTCAGGGCCTGCAGGCCTTTCTGCTGCTTATTATTTACGTAAAGCAGGACATAAAGTAACTGTTTATGACAGCAAGGAAGAGGCCGGCGGTATGCTGATGTATGCCATTCCTGCTTACCGGCTACCCAAAGATATTGTGCGCAAATTTACTAAAGCTCTGGAAAACATGGGCATTAAATTTGTGCTTAACACCAAAGTGGGCGAAGATGTTATGCCGGAAGACCTGGAGAAGCAATACGACAGTATTTGCTTTAGCACCGGTACTTGGAAACGTCCTGTCATTGGTATCGCCGGTGAAGAGTTGACGGTCTTTGGCCTTGACTTTTTAGTTGAGGTTAACAAATGGATGGAAGGTAAAATCGGCGCGGAAGTATTTGTAGCCGGTGGCGGTAACGTGGCCATGGACGTAGCTATTACTGCTAAACGCCTGGGGGCAAAAAAGGTTACTTTAGCTTGTTTGGAACCGAGAGACAGGATGCCGGCCAGTAAAGATGAAGTGGCCAGAGCCGAAGAAGAAGGCATTATCATTATGAATTCCTGGGGCTTGTCTAGAGTTGTTGAGGAAAACGGTGTCGTCAAAGGTATGGAGCTGAAAAGATGCATTAGTCCCTGGGATGAGAACGGTGCCTTTAACCCGCAGTATGATGAAAATGAAAAAATTGTTGTCGATGCGGAAAATATTTTAATGGCTGTAGGACAGAGGGTTGACCTTTCCTTCTTAAGTGAAAAATTCCAGATGCAGTTAAACCGCCGCGGCCTGATTGATGTGGCCGAAGAGACACAAATGACTTCCAGGGAAGGAGTTTTTGCCAGCGGTGATGTTACTACCGGTCCGGCTACCGTTATTGCCGCCATTGCTAACGGGCATAAAGCCGCCAACGGTATGAACCGTTATCTGGGTGTGGTCGCGGAGAAAAAAGAAACTGCCGGCACTTGTTTCCGCACCTTTGACCCCGAAGGGTTTGACCGGAAAGAGGCGCTAAAACAAAGGGAAATTCCCCGGGAAGAGCGGTCCTTAAACAAGGAAGATGCTGCCACACCTACCACTGAAGAGGCCGTTAATGAAGCAAAACGTTGTCGGAATTGCAGTTGTTTCACGGTAAATGCTTCCGATACTGCCCCGGCCCTGATCGCTCTTGATGCAAAAATTGTTACTACCAAGCGCACAATTCCTGCGGAAAAGTTTTTTGCCGTGAAAGTTCCCGGCAGTACTGTACTGGACAAAGACGAGATTATTACGGAGATTCAGATTCCTACACCACCGGCGGGAACAAAAAGCTTATTTATGAAGTTTGCCCTGCGCAAATCTATTGATTTCCCTGTTCTTAACTGTGCCGTCTTGGTAGGCGGTGACAACCCGCGCATTTGTCTTAATGCAGTTGCTCCGGTGCCCTATAGGGCCGTTAAAGCGGAAAAAGTCATTGCCGGCAAAGAGCTCAACGAGGAGCTTGCAGCCGCTGCCGGAGAAGCTGCGGTGGAGGATGCTCAACCTGTGGCAGATGCCACTTATAAAGTGCAAATTGCTAAAGTCTTAGTCAAACGTGCACTTTTAGCCACACTAAAGCAATAGAGAGACTGAAAAATCCCCGGTCTGGCTTGCAGGCCGGGGATTTTCCCACAAACGGTAAATTATGCCGGCGACATAAAACAGCGGGGGGAAAATTATGTGGAAGTTATACGACAGTTTAATTGGTGCCATACCTAAAGAATTAAAAGTGGCAGATTTTTTGTGCGGAAATAGTTGGACCATGATCCAGACGGAAACAGGCGGAATCGGTTTGGCCACAACGGTAAAGGAAGCTACACGGAAGCCTATGCTGGGCAACCACATTAAAGGCATGCCGTTAAGAGAGGTGGCGGAGGCGGCTAAATCGTGGAATCTGCTGGAGGCAAGTATTGGGGTGGCGGCCATTAATGCATATTACAACGCTGCCTCCCGGACCATAAAACTTGGTATTGCCCACAACCACTGGCAGCAGGCGGATAGTGAGGCTTTTACCGTTTTTAAAGAAGAGGTAAAAGGAAAAAAAGTTGCTTCTGTAGGTCATTTCCCGCCGGTAGTACAGGCCCTTGGCGCAAGCAGTGACTTATCTATCCTGGAGAGAAATCCGCAGCCGGGAGACTATCCTGAAGCTGCCTGCGAATATCTTTTGCCCGCACAAGACTATGTTTTTATCACCGGCGAAACATTAATTTATAAAACACTGCCACGGCTGCTTACTTTAGCGGCAAATGCCCGGGTAATTTTAGTGGGTCCTGTAGCTCCTTTGTCTGAGGTCTTGTTTAAGTTCGGGGTTGATGTCATCTGTGGCTTTGTGGTTCACGACCCGCATTTATGTGCAACCATAGTGAAACGAGGCATATTAAGTTCTATTTTCGCCGCCGGAGAAAGGGTAAGCTTCCCCAAAAGCTAAATTAAGGCTGTAAAACAGGCGAATTTTTTGCTGAATTACGTTGACTTTGTCATTTGTCTGTGGTATAGTTAAAACGCACTTTTATTAATGTTGCCAAGAAGAAGCCACCGCTTCTCACCCCAAGGCTTAAGCCGCCAGGGTTATGCACGCAGGTATACTTGATGTATGCATTTGTGCTCAATAGTGTGTGTGAAAGCAGGTGGAGCCACCTGCTTTTTCCTTATTTACCCATAGATTTCTCAGGAGGTGATAACTTATTAGCAAGGATCTGCTTGTCAATGAACAAATCCGTGCCAAGGAGGTGCGGGTAATTGACCCGGATGGTAAACAGCTGGGGATTATGTCTTTAGATGAGGCTTTACAGGTTGCCGCAGATTATGATCTGGATTTGGTTGCTGTTTCTTTACACTCTAAACCGCCTGTCTGCCGTATTATGGATTACGGTAAATATAAGTTTGAGCAAAGTAAGCGGGAAAAAGAGGCACGTAGGAATCAAAAACAAATCACCATCAAAGAGATTAAAATTCGTCCTAACATTGAAGAACATGATTATAATGTCAAACTTAAAAATACGCGGCGGTTTTTACAAAGCGGCGATAAGGTTAAAGCAACCATTATGTTCCGCGGCCGTGAAATTACACATCCGGAATTAGGACAAAAATTGCTCATGCGAATTGCCGAGGATGTAAAAGATTTGGGCAGCGTGGAACGCGTGCCGAAGGTTGAAGGACGTAATATGGTAATGATTCTGGCACCGAAATCCAGCTAGTTTAGTTTAGGAGGGTATATATAGTCATGCCTAAAATGAAAACACATCGTGGAGCTGCCAAACGCTTTAGAAAGACAGGCAGTGGCAAATTTAAGCGCAGCCATGCTTATAAAAGCCATATTTTAGAGAAGAAAAGCCCTAAACGTAAACGGCGTCTGCGCAAAAACACCGCTGTAAGTGTTGCAGAAACGAAACGCGTTGCGAAAATGCTCCCCTATTAAATTGTTATACTTATTGAAGCAAGGAGGGTTTTGTCATGCCTAGGGTTAAACGTGGCGTTGTCACGCGTAGACGACATAAAAAAATAATTAAATTGGCAAAGGGTTACTTTGGCGCCAAAAGTAAATTGTTCCGCGTCGCCAATCAAGCTGTCATGAAGTCACTTGCCAATGCTTATCGTGATCGCCGTCTGCGCAAACGTGATTTCCGCAAATTATGGATTGCACGTATTAATGCGGCTGCCAGAATGAATGGTCTCTCGTACAGTCGTTTTATTAACGGTTTAAAACGGGCCGGTATTGATATTAACCGCAAAATGTTGGCCGATTTGGCAGTAAATGATGCAGCCGGTTTCACAGAATTGGTAAATATCGCCAAAGAAAATTTATAAACTTTCCAGCCAAGTCAGAAGCATAACTTCTGACTTCGTCTTTTTATGTGCTAGGAAATGAGCTTAAGCTTAACATAATTGGTTAAGGGGGAGTCCCTTAAGTTTGCGGGGTGGTCAGGACCGTAGGTCACCTGGGAGGTGTATGACCATCATTACAAGCCTGCAGAATCAGCATGTGAAGCTGTATCGATGTTTGGAAAAACGCAAATTTAGAAAAAAGCTTGGTCTTATCCCGTTGGAAGGCATGCGGCTGGTTGCAGACGTGCTACAGCGGGGAGTAGTCCCGGAAATCATTTTTTTGCGTGAAAATGTGGAACAACCGGCATTTCTACATGCTTTACCGGCACAAACAAAAATTTTCAGGGTTGAAAGCAGCATTTTTGACCAGGCTGCCTTTACCGAATCACCCCAAGGCATTTTGGCTGTGGTAAAAAAACCGGAAGTGGTTTTAGAAGAGCTTTTTGGTCAAAAACCTGCTCTTATTCTTGTGGTTGACCGGGTGCAGGATCCGGGTAATCTGGGCACCATGCTGCGTTCTGCCGCTGCCGCCGGGGCAAGCGGGGCTGTTATCCTCCCGCAAACGGTAGACCCTACGAATCCAAAGGCATTAAGGGCATCCATGGGGGCATATTTTACCTTGCCGGTGGTGGAAACAGATTTCCCCAGATTACAGCAAGCTTTGCAAAGGCAGCAAATTTTATTGGTAACAACGACAACAAACAGTGATGCTTGCGTTTACCATCGTTTTGACTGGACACGCCCCCTAGCAGTGGTTGTGGGCAATGAAGGCAGCGGTATTGCGGCGGAGATTGAAGCAGCCGCCGATGCAGCCGTTACCATTCCCATGTCTGGCACCGTGGAATCTTTAAATGCGGCCATAGCCATGTCCGTGCTGTTTTTTGAAGCTGCACGGCAAAGACACGGCTAAAACAAGTTTCGCGTTTTCCGTGCAGTTTCTTGTCTCCTTACACTCCATATGCTATAATAAGTACAGTTCCATTCCCAGCATAAGGAGTGGTTATAGTGATAGACGCAAAATTATTTTGGTATATTTTTGAACGTACTGGTTCGATAACAGCGTACTTGCTTTATAAACAGCTTCTTGAAGCACAAATATGTTAAGGCGATGAAGGGACGAGTAGGTCAACACTTGCGTTTACAGGGAAAGACGCCTAGACTGAGAGCGCCTAGCGCAAATTGACTGAAGTTCCTCCCTGATGCTGCCGGACTGAAGGGAAAACTGTGTAGGTCCGGACGGTTGCTCCCGGTAAAGAGCTGTGAGTGAGTATATTTTAGGTATGCTAATTTGGGTGGTACCGCGGAAGAGAGCTTTCGTCCCTTAGTGGGGACGTTTTTTTATTAGTTTTTCCGGGAAGGAGTGGTATTTCATGCAAGCACAATTATCTGAAATCGCAGAAAAAGCGCGTGCTGAAATTAATGCTGCAGAAACGGAAGAAGAACTAAAAAAAGTACAGGTGCGTTACCTGGGTAAGAAGGGTGAGATCACGGCAGTTTTACGCGGTATGGGCAAACTTTCTCCTGAAGAAAGACCCATTATTGGCAGCCTGGCCAACCAGATACGTGATGAAATAACCACTTTGCTCAAAGAACGCGAACAAAAATTGCGCCACAAAGCGCGCCAGAAACAAATGGAAGCAGAACGGGTGGATGTTACGCTGCCGGGACGGCCCTTTGCGCAGGGTTTTTTACATCCTCTAACGCAAGTAATTGAAGAAATCTGTGATATTTTTCTGGGAATGGGCTTTACCATTGCCGAAGGCCCGGAAGTGGAGACGGATTATTATAATTTTGAGGCGCTAAATATCCCGAAGGACCATCCGGCCAGAGATATGCAGGATTCTTTTTATTTTCAGCCGGAGATACTTTTACGTACACATACCTCTCCTATGCAGGTCAGAACCATGGAAAAAGTTGCGCCTCAAGTACCTGTGCGCATTATTGCTCCCGGTAAAGTTTACCGCAGAGATGATGATGCCACACATTCGCCCATGTTCCATCAAATTGAAGGGCTTGCCATAGATCATAATATTTCGCTGGCTGATTTAAAAGGTACACTTTTATCTTTTGCCCGGCAGATGTTTGGCCCCAAGCAGCAGGTGCGTTTGCGCCCCAGTTTTTTCCCTTTTACTGAACCTAGTGCGGAAGTAGATATTTCCTGTGTGATCTGCCAAGGCAGTGGCTGCAGCGTTTGCAAACATACAGGTTGGATAGAAATTTTAGGTTCAGGTATGGTCCATCCCAAAGTTTTGGCTATGTCCGGCTATGATCCGGAAGAACATACAGGTTATGCTTTCGGCATGGGCATCGAACGTATTGCCATGCTCAAATACGGTGTGAATGATTTGCGCCTATTTTTCCAAAACGATATCAGAATGCTGCGTCAATTTCGTTAGCTGCAGTTTGAGGAGGTTGTTTTATGCGTGTTCCCTATACTTGGCTAAAAGATTTTGTTGATTTGGAGCTTCCTGCCCAGGAACTGGCTGATTTGCTAACTCATGCCGGGATAGAAGTTGACGAAATAACATCCCTACAACCGAATTTTAGCGGAGTTGTTGTGGCGGAGGTACTTAAGGTAGAGAAGCATCCGGATGCTGATAAACTGTATGTTGTCCGGGTCAATGACGGCAGTGAAGAAAAGACTGTGGTGGCCGGGATTAATAATTTTGCCCCCGGAGATAAAGTGCCGCTGGCACAACCCGGAGCTGTCCTGCCCGGTGGTGTAAAAATAAAAAAGGCAAAACTGCGCGGCATTGAGTCAATGGGAATGCTTTGTTCGGCAGCGGAATTGGATCTGCCGTTAAATCCCGGTGTCGATGGAGTTTTAGTTTTAGACCGTGAAACGCCTGTAGGTGTTCCCCTTGCAGAAGCACTGCTTTTAAATGATCCTATTTTAGTCTTAGATCTGACTCCTAACCGGGCAGATTGCCTGGGGTTAATTGGTGTTGCTTATGAAGTGGCCGCTTTAACCGGAAAAAAAGTCCAACTGCCCAATAACAATTTGCAGCTAACAAAAGCTCAACTTCCTGTGCCAAGCATACAGATCGAAGCAAAGGATTTATGCGGCCGTTATGTAGGCTTGGTCATTAGGGACGTACAAGTAGACCTATCCCCCATTTGGTTACAAGTACGTTTGTTGCAAGCCGGAATCAGGCCTATCAGTAATATTGTTGATGTGACAAACTATGTCATGTGGGAATACGGTCAGCCATTACATGCTTTTGATTATGATACGCTCGCTGATCACAGCATTATTGTCCGCCGGGCCCGCAAAGGCGAAACACTGACAACTTTAGATAATATAGAAAGGATCTTAACTCCGGAGATGCTTGTCATTGCCGATACCAAGCGGGCTGTAGGATTGGCCGGCGTGATGGGCGGTTTGGAAACGGAAGTAACAGAAAATACAAGAAATGTATTTTTGGAGTCGGCACATTTTACTGCCGTAAATATTCGGCGCACCGGCCGTGCTTTAGGCCTATACTCGGAAGCACAACAGCGTTTTGAAAAAGGTGTCGATATTAACGGGTGTGCAGAAGCTATTCGCCGTGCAGCCCGCTTGCTGGAAATTTTAGGGGCGGGAAGTGTAGACGGCGAAGTTGTTGATGCATACATTAATCCGCGTAATCCGAAAAGGATCAGTATGCGTCCGCAACGTGCCCGGAAGTTATTAGGCCTGGAAATTTCGCAACTGGAGATGGCCAATATTTTTAAACGTTTAGGTTTTCAGGTGGAAGAGGGGACGCAGTTACATGTTACTGTTCCTACCTTGCGTGCCGATTTGCAGGAAGAAGTTGATCTTATAGAAGAAGTTGCCCGTATTTATGGTTATGATAAAATTGACACAACTTTGCCCAAGGGTGTCATCACACAGGGCAGTCTTACGGAAAAACAGCGTGCTTTGCGAAAAGTAAAAGAAGTTTTGACAGCATGCGGGTTGACGGAAGCTATCTGTTATTCCTTTATCAGTCCGCAACAATTTGATAAACTTTGCTTGCCCATGGACAGTCCTTTGCGCCGTGTTTTAAAAATCGCCAACCCCTTGTCAGAAGAGCAGAGTGTGATGCGGACAATGCTTCTAGGCGGCCTGCTTGACGTTTTGGTTTATAATCAAAACCGCAATGAGCGTAATCTAAAATTATTTGAAATCGGTTCCGTCTTTATTCCTGCTGCAGAACCTCTGGCCAAATTACCCCAGGAGCCTACCATGTTAGGAATCACACTCATGGGGGCTTTTCCGGCAGAGCATTGGCAGCAAAAACCATCACCGACAGATTTCTTTGAGGTCAAAGGCATCGTTGAAGTACTGCTAGAACGCCTGGGAATTGCAGAGTATACATTTACCGCCTGTGAACTTCCCTGGTGCCAGCCCGGGCAGACAGCAGCACTGTTTATCGCTCAAGAGCAAGTGGGGTGGCTGGGTCGTATTCACCCTGATGTCTTGGACAATTATGATTTAGAACAACCGGTTTTTGCTGCAGAGCTAAATTTAGAGCTGCTGCTAAAGCATGCGCGGTTAACAGCCAAGTATGTACCGCTGCCGCGCTACCCGGCTGTACTAAGAGATTTAGCGGTGGTGGTTCCGGACACGGTTACGGCCAAGGAGGTTATTGATGTTATCTCTGAAGTGGGAGGAAAGCTGGTAGAAAAGGTAACGCTTTTTGACCAGTACAGGGGCCCACAAATACCGGAAAACTGCCGCAGTTTGGCCTTTGCCGTAACTTATCGTGATTTACAACGCACCCTAAGTGATGAAGTGGTGGCTGCTTTGCATCAAAAAATAGAAGCGGCTTTACGGGAACGCCTGGGAGCGGAACTGCGCAGTTAAGCCCATGGCTGCTTAAAGCTCCAGACAAACTGCTTTAAAGGGGCTATAGCAGGATTTTACCGTCTCAAGGGAGAAAAGAAAGAGAAAACGGCGGGGGAGGAAGCCGCATGGCTGAAGAAAAAAAGCATCGCGTAAACGTAAAGATTTATCATGAAGAATACACCATGTGCGGCACGGCAGCGCCAGATTATTTAAAGCGTTTGGCCCAATATGTTGATGAAAAAATGCGGCAGATTGGCGCCGCAAACAGTAGGCTGGGCACGAGTAAAGTGGCAATTTTAACAGCAGTAAATCTGGCCGATGAATTGTTTCGCGCCCAAAAACGGGTGCGGGAACTGGAATCCCTGTTCAAAAAGAAGAATGCCAAATGATGAACTGGCTGGATGCACTGATGGTGGCTATGGTGGTGTTCTCTGCTTTGGCTGGTGCGCAAAAAGGTCTTGTACGCCAGCTGTTTGCTGTTGCCGGTACAATTGCCTCTTATTTAGTGGCCATTTACTATGGTAATGAATTTATACTGCAGTTTAGCAAATTTATCCCTTTAACAAAATGGTTTCCGCATTGGTTTGCGCAGCCTACTTTGCTTGGTATCAGTCTGGGTGAGATATTTCTGCGTTTGCTTGGTTTTTTCTTGCTCTTCAGCCTGGTGCGCCTTCTTTTTTCCGTAACGGGAAATACGATACATGCACTTTTTGCTCTGCCGCTTTTAGGTTTGGTTAATAGCCTGGGGGGTATGTTGCTTGGTGCGCTCCAGGGAGTACTGATTGTTTTGGTTCTGGTTGCCGCAGCCAAGTTGATCCCCCTTCCTTTCCTGGCAGAAGCTTTGGAGAAATCTTTTTTTGCTGAGAGAATTTTTCTGGTTTTGCCGCTTGTTTATGAGCAGATGCAAGCTTTACTCTTCAGCAAAAAAAGTTTGTAAACTTTAGCCGCCGCCTATGCAGAAGGTTGGCGGTTTTTTCTTCATATTTTTTTTATCACTGCGGGCAAGCTAAAGTGTATTAAAAGTTGCGGAGTGATGTTTTGTGCAAAACAAAGATGTGGCAGAAATGCTTGACCGTGCTGCCCGCATCCTGGCTTTACGCGGAGAAAATCGTTACCGCATTCGCGCATACCAAAGAGCGGCACAAGCTGTAGCCGCTTCACCGGAAAGTATTGTTGAGCTTGTGCAGGAGAATCGGCTGCAAAGTATAGATGGGGTGGGCAAGGCGCTGGCGGCCAAAATAAAAGAAATTGTCAAAACCGGGAAATTGGCGCTGCTAGAAAGAATGGAAGGAGAAACTCCGCCCGTGCAGGTAAACGAGCAAATACTTTTAGCCTGGGCGTTGACATTTTGCCAAGATTTTATCCCTGAATTAAAGAAGCTTAACGGTGTCGAAAAGGTAACAGTTACCGGAGAAATGCGCCGCCGCCAGGAGACAGTGTCAGAAATAAGCCTTTTGCTGGTGACAAAGGATTTGGCACAGACAAAAAAAGCAATCAGTCAGCATCCGCAGCTGCACCGGCAAAAATGGGAGGATAATACCTGTAGGACAGTGCATAGCTTTGGCGTCAAGCTGCGCCTTGATTTAGTTTCTGCAGGCGATTATGTGCGCCAACTTTGGCTGACAACAGGTGCTACAGAACATGTGAAAAAAGTTGCCCGCTTGGTTAAAGAGAATACAGGTTTAGATATCTGGCAAGCATCGCCTTATGTTTTTGCCGGCGAGGCGGACATTTATAAATTGGCCGGGCTGCCCTTTATAGAACCGGAATTGCGGGAAAACCGCGGCGAAATTGCTGCTGCCCAAAAAGGAGAGCTTCCTTTATTGCTTAGGGCAGAAGATTATAAAGGAGATTTGCACGTCCATACAAACTGGAGCGATGGCACAGCCAGCATAGAAAAAATGGTGGAAATGGCTGTGGAAATGGGCTATGAATATGTGGCCATCACAGACCATTCCCAATCCCTGAAAGTTGCCAGGGGGTTATCTTTACAGCGTTTAGCGGAACAAAGGGCATACATTGACAAACTGCAAACAAAATACAACTTGCGTATACTTTGTGGTATAGAAGCAGATATCCTCGATGACGGATCCATAGATGCACCAGATGAAATTTTAGCCCAACTTGATGTGGTGGTTGCCTCTGTGCACAGCGGCTTCCGGCAAAGTCGTGAAAAACTTACTGCCCGTATTTGTAAAGCCATGCAAAACCCGTATGTGCAAATTCTCGGTCATCCCACCGGCAGGCTGTTGGGGCAAAGGGACCCGTATGAAGTTGATATCGATGAAATTTTGCGGGTGGCCAAAGCCACCGGCACCATCCTGGAAATAAATTCTTCCCCGGACCGCTTGGATCTAACGGATAAAATTGTTTTGCAAGCGAAAAAGGCAAGTATTAAAATCGCAATCAATACAGACGCCCACAGTCAGCTGGAACTGGCCAACATTACTTTGGGCTTAGCCGTAGCCCGCAGAGGTTGGCTCACTGCGGATGATGTAATTAATACCAGAAATGCGAATGAAATTCTTAGTTGCTTACAAAAAAAGAAGACCCGTTTACTTTCTCAGTGAGAGCAGGGATGTGTTTTCATTGCAGAGAATGTTTAAAAACAAGCTGGAAACTGATTTTTTCCTCCAACCAACAGAAATTGTGGCGCAATTGCTCTTGGGGAAAATTTTAATTCATGAGACAAAACAAGGAATTACTGCCGGGCGGATTGTGGAAACGGAAGCCTATTTGGCCAAAAATGACCCTGCCTGTCACGCTGCCCGGGGAAAAACCGCCCGCAATGCGGCTATGTTTGGCCCTGCCGGCACAGCTTATATTTACCTTATCTATGGCATTCATTACTGCTTTAATGTGGTTACGGCAAAGATAGGGGAAGGGGAGGCGGTTTTAGTACGGGCTTTGGAACCATTAACAGGGCTTGATTTAATGCGCAAGCGGCGCGGCCAAGCGCCGCTTGAGAAATTGGCTTCCGGACCGGGAAATTTATGTCGTGCCATGGGCATTAATCTTACCCATAACGGTCATGATTTACGCCAACCACCTTTATATTTGGCAGACGACGGTTATGAGGCAAAAGAAATTATTACAACCACTCGCATCGGTATTTCGCAGGCAAAGGATTTACCTTTGCGCTTTTATTTGGCCGATAACCCATACGTGTCAAGGAAGTGACAATGATGGAAAGAGAAATAAAACTTTTGGAATTTGATAAAATCCGGCTTTCCCTGGTGGAGCAATGCATAACTTCCATGGGGCGGGAACTGGCGGAAGATTTAATTCCTTCCACGGAAATTAACCTTTGCCGGCGTTGGCAGGCAGAGACATCTGAAGCAGTTTCTTTAATGAAGCGCTACCATTTGGATTTGGAGCCCGTGGAAGATATCCGCCGCGTCTTGGCGTTGGCCGCCAGAGGAGGGATGCTGGGAGAAGAACAATTATGGGCAGTACTTCGACTTTTATTGGCGGTGACAAAAGTAAAAGTCTTTTTTCGGGAAAAAGAAGGTTACCCCATCTTGCAAGGTCTGGTAAAGCGGTTGGATCCGCTGCCGGAATTAAGGGAATTGTTGCGGCAGGCCCTTGATGATGAAGGCAAATTGCGTAGTAACGCCAGCCCGGAATTGGAACGCTTAACCCGGGCCATCAATGCCGGGGAAAGAAATTTACGTGAGCGTTTTGACCGTTTTATCAAAAACCCGTCAATGCAGAAATATCTGCAGGAAAGCCTAATTACTTTGCGCGGAGATCGTTTAGTGGTTCCTGTGCGAGTTGAATACCGGGCACAAGTCCCGGGTGTGGTACACGATCAATCTGCCAGCGGGGCAACAATCTTTGTTGAGCCCTTATGGGCCGTTGAAGCCAATAATAAACTGGCGGTGCTCCGCCGGGAAGCGGAAAAGGAAAAAGAAAAAATTTTACTGCATTTATCCCGCAAAACCGGTGAAGCTGCCGAAATTTTAAAAGAAACTTTGAATTTATATGCGGAATTGGATTTTATTTTGGCCAAGGGACACTTAAGTTTAAAATTAAAAGGCATTGAGCCGGATTTAAATGAAGCAGGATATATCAAGATTGTTAACGGCAAGCATCCTCTGCTGGTGGGAGATGTGGTACCTATTTCTTTGGAAATGGGGAAAGAGATACGAACTTTGGTGATAACGGGACCAAATACGGGTGGAAAAACAGTGACCCTAAAAACTGTAGGCCTCTTTGCCATGCTTGCCCAAAGCGGCTTGCATGTTCCCGCCGCCGAGGGCACACAATTGGCTGTTTTTCCGCAAATCTTTGCCGATATTGGCGATGAACAAAGTATCAGCCAGTCTTTATCAACATTTTCCGGGCATATGAAAAATATTATTGAAATTCTGGAAAATTTACAAAGCGGTGCTTTGGTTTTGCTTGATGAAATCGGTGCAGGAACCGATCCTACAGAGGGTGCAGGATTAGCCATGGCAATTTTGGAACACCTGCACCTTTCTGGGGCCATCACCATTGCCACAACTCACTACAGCCAGTTAAAAACTTTTGCCTATATAACTCCCGGGATGGAAAATGCCTCGGTGGAGTTCGATGTGGCCACCTTGCGGCCCACTTATCAGCTGCTTGTGGGGGTGCCTGGGGTAAGCAATGCCTTTGCCATTGCTAAACGTTTAGGTTTAGCGGAAGAAATTATCGCACGGGGGCGGGAGTTTCTTACCCGGGAAGAAAAACATCTGGAAGAGTTAGTGGCTGACTTGGTGGCAGACCGTAAGCGTTTGGAATATGTTTCCCGTCAAGCGGAAGATGAACGCAGGCAAGCACAAAGTTTACTTAGACAAGTAAAAGAGGAAAAAGCCGAATTAGAGCGCCGCAAAAAAGAAATTTTAAATAAAGCCCGCAATGAGGCGCTGGAAATAGTGGTGCGTGCCAAGCGGGAAGCACAACAAATCCTAAAAGAATTGCGTAAAATGCGTTACAGTGAAACAAAACCTGCCGCAGAGCAGGTGGAGACACTGGCGTCAGCGATGGAAAATTTAGTGGCAGAGGTGCATGCTTATGCTGCACCTCCGGTAGGGCAGACTGTGCTCAAACCGGAAGATTTGGCTTGTGGCCAGGAAGTTATGGTCAAGAGCTTGAATCAACAGGGGACGGTTGTTGAGGTTAGTGGTAAAAACATTCAGGTGCAAGTAGGTCCTATGCGCGTTACCGTTGAAGTTGAAGATTTAGCCCCCTTGGCTGCACAAAAGAAACAGGAAGAAATTCCGCAGAGAGTAACGACTTTTTATGCAGCAAAAAATGTGCCCCGGGAACTGGATTTACGCGGTCTGACATTAGATGAAGCAATTCTAAAGGTAGATATGTATCTTGACGAAGCTGCTGTTTCCGCGCTGAAAGAAGTCCGGCTTATCCATGGTAAAGGGACAGGTCGTCTGCGTGCCGGTCTCCAAAAATACTTGCAAAATCATCCCCTTGTCGCCTCAATGAGAATGGGGCATCCGGCTGAAGGCGGCTCCGGGGTAACAGTTGTAGAGTTGAAATAAAGGGCTGCTGCAGTTGAACTCACGTTCAGCTACAGCAGCCCTTTTTACATAACTATACTAATGTCCCCGGCGTCCCCGGCGATCTTCCTCATCTTCTTCGTCCCGGCCCGGTTCTTGAGGTTCCTTTGGCTCTTGTGGCATATTGGGCTCTTCCGGTTCGGGGGGATCTTGGGGAGCTTCAAGTTCGCTGCGAACGATTACGCTGGTAGTTAACGGAGCCGATTCAACCCCTTCGTCATTTACGGCAATAATTTGATAGGTATAGGTGCCGGGAAGATCGACCCGATCGGTAAACCTAACTCCGATAATTGGTTCAGAGACAATCCTGACAAACTCACTGTCTTCAGGGCCTTTACGGGCGAGCCAATAACCTTTGGCTTTAGGAACAGGCTTCCATGACAGTAAGATGTCGCCATTGAGGCTGATCTGTCTGGCAGTAAAATTTGCCTCGGAGTGATCGGGGGAAGGCGAGGAGGAAACATGTTTATCACATGTTTCTGTGGGCGGCATTAAGGCAGCATCTTCCGGGATGCGGCCAACTCTGCCGGGCCAGCGTTTATCTGTTGCTATATAAGGAGGCCTGTTGAGAAAAACTTTTTTCTCTCTAACTTCTTCAGGACAAAATTCCGAAGCCAAAAGACCTGTTTCGCTGCAGATTTCAACTTCTACATGCAAATCACATATCTCAGAAGGAAGCTGATCGCGCTTGAACCAATCAGTGATAATCTCAGATTCAGGACAGAATTCGCCCGGGCGCTTGCCGCTTTTTTTACAAACTGCCGCACTGCGCAGCGTTGAAGGCCGGGTAAAATCATTTACCGGTAAATCTTCATGGATAGCCTTTAAAATAGGATTCATAAATTTGCCCACAATTTCAAAGGAACGGTAATTTCCTTCCTTACCTTGAGGCCATGAATCTTCACCCAACCAAAAGGTGGTCACATAGTCCGGTGTATAAGCCGCTACCCAAGCATCACGGGCATATTCACTGGTGCCGGTTTTTACCGCCACCGGCCGCCCGATTTTCAAAGACGTTGCTGTACCGTAGCGAACAGTATCCAGTAGGCAGCTTGTGGTCAGCCAAGCAGCTTCCGGGGAGAGGATCTCTTCCCTGTTGGGCTCATGCTCATAGATCACCCTGCCGTTGCTGTCAACTATTTTCGTAATGGTGGTAAAATCCGTGCGAATACCTTCGTTGGCTAAAACGGCAAAAGCTTGGGCCACATCCCAAGGGCTGACTCCCCTGTAGAGGCCGCCCACTACCATGGAAAGTCCAAGATCATGTTCATCATCAAAACTTGTTATGCCCATGCGTTTAGCATATTCTTTTCCTTTTTCAACACCCAACTGATTTAATAAATGAACAGCCGGTATGTTTAAAGAGTGGGCCAAAGCATAACGGGCAGTAACTAAACCAAGAAAGCGCATTGTATAGTTGTTAGGATAGTAAGGCGGAATACCGGCAAATTCTGTGGGTGCATCATCCAAAACAGTGGCCGGTGAAGCAAGTCCCTCATTGAAAGCCGGAGCATAGGCAAGGATGGGCTTTAAAACTGACCCGGCTTGCCATTTTCCGTCTGTGGCACGATTAAAGGCGCCGATACTGTCATTTTCGCGCCCACCGAAAATGGCGACAACATATCCTGTGTCAGGTTCGGCAACCACTGCGGCCGTTTGCGGCTGGACAGGTTTGCCTTCTTCCCGGACATTTTTACTGTACATCTCGGGGTTATCAAGAATCTCTGTAAGCGCTTGCTGAATTCTTTGATCAAGCGTCGTATAAATATGCAAGCCCGATGTATAAATATGTGCCTGGATTTCACCTTCTGTCATTTGCTCATATTCCGGTAATTGTTTTAAGATTTTTGGTGCTTCTTCCAAAACAACATGGTCAACAAACCAAGGATGCGGGTATGTCCGTTTAGGGATACCGGCTAATTTTAATTCTTCATTTGCGGCAGCCTCGGCTTCTTCCTTGGTGATCATGCCGAGTTCTGCCATGCGATTAAGAATAATTCTTTGTCTTTTTTTAGCTTCCTCAAAATTTCTGTAGGGTGAATATCTTCCCGGCAAATTAGGTATCCCTGCCAGCATGGCAGCTTCCGCCAGTGTAACATCTTTGGCGCTTTTATTAAAATATGTTTGTGCAGCCGCCTCAACACCATAAGCGTTGTAATCAAAAAAGATGCGGTTTAAATAGAGTTCTAGAATTTCTTCTTTGCTGAAAAGTTTTTCCAGTTTGTAGGCGATATATATTTCTTGCACTTTACGTTTAGGCGTGCGTTCCGGAGTGAGAAAGGCATCTTTGACAAGTTGCTGGGTAATGGTACTACCGCCTTGGATGACGCCACTTTTTTTAAAAATGTTGTTCCAAACAGCACGCATGATGCCGCGAAGATCAAATCCTGGATGTTCAAAAAAACGATCGTCTTCAATGGCAATAAAAGCATTAACTAAATAGGGCGATATTTCGTCCAATGTAAGGATGACACGGTTTTCAGCCCCCATTAAAGGTGTAACCAGATTGCCTTCCCGATCGTAAAGAAACGATGTTTTTGCCGGTTCCAATTGTTTAAGATCAAGCGGTGGTAAATCAGATAAAAAATATTTAACTGCCGCATAAGCAGTAACGGAGGCTACTGTCGCCAACAGAACAAATATTATTACAAGAACAGAAAACAAGCGTTTTAGTTTGTGTTTTTTTCTTTGTTTTGTTCTTCCTCTGGTAGGATAATCTTTTCTCCCTTTTCTAGACATAATTGTTCTCCTTTCCCCAAGGGGAGTGTTTGCTGGGAAACAATTTTTTTTGACTTATCTGAAACTCTCTACCGATTATACCATACCTATTTAAAGAGGGTAAACGGCAAATCATTGACGATAAACGATCATAATCCAGCAAAATTGCCATCTTTAGTTGTTATACGCAAGAATCGTGTCTGGAGATGGCGGGAAGGAGCAAACAAGACAAATATCGACAAATAAAAAGATTGCCTTATTTTCCCTTAATTGAAGTAAAACTCTTTACTTTCTAGCCGGTGTCACCTTTCGCAAACGGTTTCATATAATGTACGGGGAGTGATGTGCCTTGTTGCCGCAGCGCTTTAAGTTGAGCCGACAAGCAAAAAGTTTCCTGGTTTTGTCGGTCTTTATTTTTATTTTTTTGCGCAGTTTGCTTTTTTTAGAGCAGAATATTCGCCCTACCGTGTGGGCACTGGCCAAAGTTAAAGCGGAGGCATTGGCCATTCAAGCCATTAATACTGCCGTCCTTGAGAAAGTTGCGCAGCAAATAAATTACCAGGATTTAATTCAGCTTACAAAGGATAAGGAAGGAAGAATTGTTTTTGCACAAGTGAACAATATAAAGGTAAATAGTATTTGTGCAGAGACAGCTTTGGAAGCACAAGCAGCATTAAATCAATTAGAAAAAGAAAAGCTAGCAATTCCCCTGGGACAAATTTTTGATAGCTATATTTTCGCACATGCCGGCCCTAAAATACCGGTTCGCCTGACACCGGTAGGATATATTAATACTGAGATTATTGATCAGTTTGAAGATGCCGGTATAAATCAGGTGCGCCACAAAATATATTTACAGGTTCAAGCAGTGGTCAGAATCGGTATTCCTCTTTTGTCTGATGTGACAGAGATTGTTACTACCGTACCTATTGTTGACGCTATTTACCCGGGCAAAGTTCCGGATACAGTCATAAATCTGGATTTCTCCGGTAAGACATAGGAAAACTGCCCAAACTACAGCATCCAAAACTAAAAAAAACAATGTAATTCAGATGTTGACAAAACCCTCAATTCATGGTACGATATGACTCGTGTTGACACAGCAACAAACAAAAGAGTCAAGACAATTTAATGAGCTTACCAGAAAGTGGTTGTTGACATAAAGCTTGCGA
>JAAYMK010000127.1 GCA_012521405.1 Bacillota bacterium | reverse complement strand
TCATAACTGCCCGGATCTAGCGGCCATACACCAACCTCAAAGGCCTCGGCCACTTCCGGCGGTTTTGTTGACATAAGCTCTGCCGCAGGCGGGGAAGGAGGTACCGGTGCGAAAGTCTTTGGCAAAACGCCTTTTGGGTTGGCCGCACCGCCGGCGGCACCGCCTGTGGCGGATACTTGGTACCTCAGCCCCGCATCGCCCCCGGGCGGAGCCTCCCAAGAAATAATCGCCTTATCATCCTCATAAGTTACTTTTACCTTGGCCGGCGCTCCGGGGGGCGCCGGATCGCTACCGGCTTTTGTTTTCGTGGCTCCCGTAATCAGTTTTGTTTGAAAAGCCTGCACACCATAAAATTTAGGCGGCGCCATGCCAAACTGTCCAGGGCCTCCTGTATACACACGCGCACTTTCCGGATCTCCCACCACCACCGGCCAAATTAAATACTGGCTGCCGCCGCTGTAACCCATCACTTCAGTGACAAGCTCTTTTTTATTGGCAACCTTTATCTCTGATCCCCTGGCCAGCCCCTTTTGCAATAAAGCCGCAATGTTCCTTGGTATGGTCATAATGCTGACATTGTTTCTTCCCGCCGCACTGGCGGCATTTCTGATGACCTGCATAGGCACAAATTCCGCATTGACGCCGCCATAGGCAGAATACATGTTGGGCGCATAGTAGCCAAGCAAGGTCACTGTACTCTGCTCACGGTCAAAGCCCATGAGTTCATGAACCCGCTCCCATCCTGCCGGTAAAAGCCTCTCTTCCTCACCAAATACAGTCAAAGCATGGTCGTTTTGCCGTCCCTGGCGCGCCGTACCGTCTGTGACATGGGTTCTGTTTAAACCAATATTGCGGATGCTAAGCCTTACAGCCCGCCCGATGGCATTATTAGCTTCATTACCGCTGCTTAAAAACCCCCACTGGCCGCTAATGCCCAGCTCTTCCACAATGGGCCCGCTAAATAAAAGCAGCAAACTATAGTTATCACTGGAAGTTAAAGTATGGTAAAGGAGATTGGCGTCTTCCCAGGAACTGGCATAGGCTTCCACCGCCGCCAAAATGGCGGGAAAGTATTCCGGCCTTGCCCCCGCCATCACCGAATTTATAGCAACTTTCTCCACAGTAACAATGCCGCCCCGGGGCATAATCTTCCCCAAGACCTCATGACGATCCCGGGTGGTGGCCGCAAGCATCTCCTCCACCAACTCCGGCAAAGGCATAATGAGCGGCAAGCCGTCCCCAAAGCCCAGCGCCATGGCCATGTCGTTAAATTTCTGTGCCGCCCTTACTTCATCAACGGCTTTAACGGTAAGCGTAGGGACAGTAGGATCCCCGGAAGTCCAGCCCGCCAGCTGCTGCGGCGTTATTTCCGGAGGCTTTTTTTCTGCCCTTGTTAATTTTTTTGTCAATGCTTCTTCAATTTGCTTTAAAACAGCCGGATACTTGGCCGTAGGCTTGCTAAAAGCTTCCTCCAAGTAGGCAACATTAGTATTACGCAGCACTGTCAAGGCACGGCTGTAAATCTCGCCATCAAGTAAAGCCCTCCGGGCCCCGGTAAAGCCGTTGTCCAGCCTGCCGGCATTATGGGTCTCCACAAAAGCTTCATGCAAAAGCAAAACCACAGGCGTTCCCAGAGCCTCAAGCATCTTGGCATGATACGCTCCCCACCAGGCACTTAAAGTACAATCGGCAATGCCCAGCACCACCGCATCATGCTTTGCCAGGGTTTCATAATTGCCCTGCGGTTTAGCGCCAATTTCACTGCCAAGATTGTATTCCGCTACCGTTAATCCCTGATATTTGCTTTGCAGCAAATTACCGATCGCGCGCATGCTTTGCGGACTTAATGCCTTGGCATAATAAACTAGGGCAATATTTTTTCCCTTTAAATCATTTAACCGCTCTGCCAACGGCTGGTTGTAAACCGGCTCAATTTCTCCTAAGGGATTTAATACAGTTATGGCTACATTGGCCGCACACGAAGCCGTTGTCATTATTCCCATCAGCATAGCAGCTAAAAGGAATAAGACGAAAACTTTTAACGAAACTTTTTTAGACACAAGTTTGCCTCCTTTTCCGGCACTTCAGAAATTTCTGACATCAATTCTATCATACGAACCCAATCTTACGAGAGCATTTCACCATTATTTTTTTTCGTTAACATGTGAAGTCTGTAACTTATTAAAAAGCAACCTTCTGCAGGATTTGGATGCTAAAAACAGGCTGGCGGATTAAAGGTGCAGAACCTACCAAGGTGGCACTTGCCCAAAAGCAGTCATAATTGTAAAGGGGAAGGTAGCCGGCAAAGCCAAGCAGAAAAGGCGTTATAAACAAAAAAAACTTCAGCGCCTTGATGGCAAGATGGTTCTTCATTTGGCACCTCAAACTCTTGATCGCTACACTCCGGAATGGCTAAAACAAACTATGTTATTCTTTCTTCCCTATGAAAATCCTCCCATAAAAAGAAACTTTGCGGATAAACCCTCAATCCAACTCAAACTTTTGCCACCTGGCATCCAGGTCATAATACCACTCCCCGGCCTCTTCTTGTGCAACGCATGCTTCAATTTTGCGGGATCTGCGGGCGCATTCCTGCGAAAGAAGCCTGTTGCCAAGGGACTCGCTCTCAGCCGCCAGTTGCCTGTAAAGCTCGGCCAAAGCCAGCCAGTTTTCCGCTTTGTTCCATTTTTTTCTTTCACTTTCCAGCAGTGCAAACGCCCCCTGGCAACACTGCAAAGCCTCAGCAATCTTGCCGCTGTGCTTGTGTCCGGCAGCATCGTCCATGAAATCCTGGAACGGGATTTTTACGGCAAACGCAAATGTAGAAAAGAGGTTGTCTCCCCGTTCGGCAGCAATCCTTTCTTGCAATTCTTTTATGCCGTTTAACTTGCGCTGGTATGTCGCCGCCTCCTCATGCTTGCCCAGTGCTTTCCAGAACGCAACTGCTTTTTCATAATTAGCAACCAGGTCAGCGGACACGGCGAAAAGAATCCCCGCTTTTGCCTGGCTTTCATTACCCTCAATTGCCTTGCGGTAGTATTCCCAGGCCCGGTCATAACGGCCGCATAATCTATACACATCACCAATTTGCTCCAAGATTTTTTCAGCTTTGACGGCGCCCGGGCCCCAGGCATCATATATTTCCAGCGTTTTCAGGTAGTATTCCAGCGCCTGCTCAAACATTTGACACTGCTCATAGGCATTGCCAATTTTGTAGGCTAGTATTTTTAAATTATCTATACTGTTTTCCGTATGATACCTTTGGGCAAGCTCTGCGGCCACTAGCAACGCTTCTTCCCAAATAGGTATTAAGATTTTCCTTTCGCCGGCAGTTTTGAAAAACAGGGGAAAAAGCTTGCTAAGAATGCCAAACAACCGTTCCACCGCCACCCTGGTCTCCAGGGAAAGGAAAGCTTCCTGTCCTGTATACTCTTTAAGCATCTCCACAAGCCACCGGCCCTGATCCTGCAGGCAAATATCATACAGCCCTCTCGCTACCGGATAGCTATAGCCCAAAAGCCACCATTCCTTGGTACGTTTCCCTATCCGCTCGAGAAAATCCGCTTTCTTGTCGCACTTCCAGGCAAACCAGGCATATTCATCCTTATGAACCGGATCCTTGTCCGCAAGTGATGCCAACAAGGCGTAGGTACGGTAGTTAATTTTTTCCTTTAATCTTGCCGGAATTGCAAAATCGCCTGCACAGGTCAAAACAAAGATGATTTTTTCTTTAAGCTCTTCCAGGCCGGTAACACAATTTTTCTCTGCATCCCAATCCGCAGTATACTCCCAAACCTTGCCGCCGCTATTGACAATCTTGGCTTTTAAGGCCTCCAACCTGCGCTTGTGCTCTTCCCCCCTCACTGCAGTATATCTCCCTGTACTCCGGGCTTAATTTTTCCACGGGCAGGGGCTTGCGAAAATAAAATAAGCAACGGTCAATAAAATCTTTTTGTGCCAAGGCATATTCTATTTCCAACGCCGTCGCGCTTTTCTCATGCTCGGCAAGATGAGAAAATTCCGGCGGTTTTTTCCCTATAGTTTTTTCTATCAGGTTTTTGCCGGGAATCCAGCCGTAGCGTTCCCCCAAAAAAGCAATAAAATAAGGCTTTGAATTGTCTATTTCATTCAGGCAAACGGAAAGAATCTTTTGGGAGCTTTCATCTTCCTCCATTGACTGGGTATTTATCCCCCAGCGCAAGTCAATAAACGATAATTCTTCACCATAATCACGGGCAAACTTTGCTATTTTCGGCAAGACATCGAGATCAAGCATATCCCTTTCCGCATGCATATCTTTAAAAGTACTGGAAACAAAAATTTTCACATATTTTCCCCCTTTATGTTAATGTTTTGTTCCCTTTTGACATCCCGTTAATTTTTACCTCGCCCCGGCCAACTTTTTAATAGAAATCGGCACTTTTTGGACAATCTTAATAAATGATTGCAACAGAGAAAATTATACCAATAAACTGCATTACATTGTAGATAGTTACTGCAAATTATATATAACTTTTCTTCCGCTTTCCGAAACAATGAAACACGGCCATTTTTCAGATTTTATACAAGGAAAAAT
>JAAYMK010000126.1 GCA_012521405.1 Bacillota bacterium | reverse complement strand
TGCCAGGATGTGGCTTACATGGCCTTCAGCACTGCAAGTTACATGAGGATATTTAACTTGTGCTTTAATACCATCCCAGTTGTTGTCAATATACCTAATGGTGTTCTGGATCCTTTTCTTCCTCGGGAGTATTTTTGGGGGTTACTTTATTGCTAAAGCTCATAGCATACCTGATTAAACCGCAAACAATCAGGCTTGCGCAAATGGCACCACTACCGGCTCTCTGTAAGCCTGATTTTTCGCCAGCCGCCATAGCGGAAATAGCAAAAGACAACAATACTGCTGATAATAAAACTGCTCCCCATACCTAAAGCAATACCAATCTCTCCCAATAAAGAAGAAAAAGTTAAAGTCAACGGATAGCGGAGAACCCAAAAAGAGATAATGTTTAAGATTAAAACCTGGTACATGGCACCTGAAGCCCTAACCGTACCGTTTAAAATAAAATTAATCCCTAAAAACGGATAAAAGAAAGCAATTGTTTGCAAAAATGTTTTACCAAAACCAACGGCAGCAGGTTCTTGAATGAACAATTTAATGGCAGGTTCGGCAAGAAAATAAACCAGTAAAGCCAAAAAAAACATAATGCAAAAATTGGTGAATAAGCCGTACCTGGCAATTTTAAAAACGCGCTCCCATTTATTGGCCCCAATATTTTGTCCCGCCATACTATTTACCGCCGTACCCAAGGCTTGGGCAGGCAACATGATTACATGGTCCAAACGATGGGCGGCACTGTAGCCTGACACCACAAAAGGGCCGAAAGCATTGACCACACTCATAACCGCCGCGGCACCGGCGGAAATCACAGACATTTGTAAGCCCGCCGGAATGCCTAATTTTAAAATCAGCAAAACTTCTTTTTTCTCCGGCAGATAAGGTACGGAGAAGGGCGCCAATTTACCCTTTAAAATTATATAAAGCCCTGCCAGAAAAGCCAGTCCCTGCGCCAAGATTGTTGCTAAAGCGGCACCGTTAACACCTAAATTAAAGGTGGCAATAAAAATAGGATCTAAAACAGTATTTAAGATGACTGCCGCCAGCACAATTTTTAGCGGAGTTTTGCTGTCCCCAAGGGCACGTAAAACTGTGCCGATAAAATTATAACCAATGACAAAAATCATCCCCATGCTGTTGATTTGCAAATAAGCCTTGGCTTGCCCAAGCATAGCAGGGGGAGTATTAAGCAGTTTTAAAATTATTTCCGCAAAGGCATAGCCCACAAAACTCGCCAGCAATGATAATGCTGCCAGCAGTACTACAAAAGCATTTAGATAACGGGCCAACGCTCTTTCATCGCCCTTGCCTTTTTGCTGTGAGAGAATAGTTAAAGTAGCATTATTAATCCCTAAGATAAAAGAAAAAGCCACAAAAATAACTGTACCGGCCACAGAGACGGCACCTAAAGCATTGGCCCCGATTAAATTACCTACCCATAAGCTGTCAACAATTTGATAACTTACCTGGAGCAAATTGGCAAGCATGATGGGTAAGGAAAATGCAAACAACTGTCTCCAGATATTGCCTTGTGTAAAATCATAACTTTGTTTCATCTAAGTGGCACCCCTCACAATATTTTTAACTTCAGCCGGATCTCCTTTCAGTATAACATATTTACATCCCTTTCCTTACGCTCTAAGCAATAAATGCATATATTTTAAGGAAAAAGGTACTGTCTCAATTCAGCTTTTACAGACAGTACCCTTTTAATTTTGCATCTCAAAAAAAGTGTCATAACCGGTCCAAGTCGTATTTTAACAAAATATGCAGCAGGATCAGTCCTAAAATATAACAGGCTATTGCCTCTCCCGCCGCCACATATCCCATGGTCAAATGTACAGGCATGTGATAAAGCACTGAAAGGTAACCGCCCACCACTAGACCGTTAACTACCACCGGCGGCAGGGGAGCAAGCCAAACTTTAGGCATCTTCCTAGTCAGCAAAGCAGCTATCAGCGTTGCCAAACTGCCCAAAATAATGTCCCAAATGCCAAGTCCCCCTAGCAGATTAGCCAAAAGACACCCAACAAAAAGTCCTCCCACAGCCTCCGGCCACACGTAGGGTAACACCGTCAGGGCTTCCGCAATGCGAATCTGCAGCGGGCCGTAACTAATGGGCGCAAAAGCAAATGTCAGCACCACATAGATGCCCGCAATCATTGCACCCCGGACAAACTTCATCCGCATTTTTAATTTTCAACTCCTTGTTTTTTTTAGGCGGGTTGCCGCGACCGCCGTTTTCTTTTTCACAACTAACAGTATAACCTATCCACAAGTTCTCTTCAAGAATTAACGCCAAATCCCGCCAATTTCACGGGATTTTTCACCGGCCTTGAGAACCCCTTTAAATTATGCTTGATATTGCATCATGGTTTACAAATGATCACACGTTGCCTTTTGCACATTAAAATCAAAAGGGTATTACCTCAACCTACAAGAGATAATACCCTTAAATTGTGTTTAGATTGATTCCTCTAGCCCTTTAGTGCCACCCTAAAGTTACTTTTTGTGTATAATAGCCGCTTGTGCTGCTGCCAGGCGGGCAATGGGAACTCTAAAGGGAGAGCAGGAGACGTAGTTTAAGCCAATGATATGGCAGAATTCGATGGAAGAGGGGTCCCCACCGTGCTCGCCGCAAATTCCCAGTTTAATTTCTGGTTTAGTGGCGCGGCCTTTTTCTGAAGCGATTTTTACCAACTCACCCACACCGTCACGGTCCAAAACGGCAAAGGGATTTTCCTTGAGGATTTTTTCTTGTAAATAATGGAGGAGGAATTTTCCTTCCGCATCATCGCGGGAATAACCGAAAGTAGTTTGCGTTAAGTCGTTGGTACCGAAGGAGAAGAAATCAGCATGGGCGGCAATCTGATCTGCCGTGATACAGGCACGGGGGAGTTCTATCATTGTCCCCACTTTATATTCAAATTTCTGTCCCGTTTTTGCCATCACTTCTTCGGCTGTTTCCACAACCAACTCACGCAGGATTCGCAACTCTTCGTCCAAGCCCACCAGCGGTATCATAATTTCTGGAATAACTTTTATACCTTCGGCAATTAATTTAGCCGCAGCCTGGAAAATGGCCAATACCTGCATTTTATAAATGGACGGGGTTACCACACCCAGCCGGCAGCCGCGATGACCTAGCATGGGATTGAGTTCATGCAAAGAGCGTACCTGTTTTAGCAGCTCCTGTTTCTCCCGCAACAGTTCCGGATCATTGCCGCGTTCTTTTAAGAGAGTAACTTCCACTAAAAGATCTTCCAAGTTGGGTAAGAACTCATGGAGCGGCGGATCCAGCAAGCGAATTGTTACAGGCAATCCGTCCATGGCGCGGAAAATACCTTCGAAGTCACTTTGCTGCATGGGTAGTAGTTTTTCTAAAGCACGCTTTCTTTCTTCTTCATTTTTGGCTAAAATCATTTCCTGCACCAGGGGTAAACGGTCCTGCGACATAAACATATGTTCTGTCCGGCACAGTCCAATTCCGGCGGCACCAAACTCACGCGCTTTAGCTGCATCATCAGGATTATCGGCATTGGCCCGGACGTCAAGTTTTCTTACCTCATCGGCCCACCGTAAAAGTGTCTCAAATTCAGCAGACAATTCAGGATCAATCATGGCTACTTTACCGGCAAAAACTTCCCCGGTGGAACCGTCAATGGAAATAATGTCTCCTGCTTTAAACTCCTGTTCCCCCACAGTCATAGTTTTGGCACCTAAATCAATTTTAAGTGCTTCACAGCCTGTGACACAGCATTTACCCATTCCGCGGGCTACAACGGCTGCATGGCTGGTCATGCCGCCACGGCTGGTAAGTACCCCTTCTGCAGCCACAATCCCATGAATATCATCCGGTGTAGTTTCCGGCCTGACGAGAATAACTTTTACTCCTTCCTCAGCCAGTTTTTCAGCCTCATCGGCATCAAAGACAATTTGGCCCGAGGCGGCACCGGGGGAAGCCGGCAAGCCTTTGGCAATAGGTTCAGGTTTTGTTTCCTGATCAATACGCCGGTGTAAAAGCTGATCTAATTGCGCAGTCTCAACCCGCATAATTGCTTCCTCACGGGTAATGAGCCCTTCCTCCGCCATATTGACGGCAATTTTTACGGCGGCAGTGGCCGTCCGCTTGCCTGCACGGGTCTGTAGTAAGTACAGTTTACCCCGCTCCACGGTAAACTCTATATCTTGCACATCACGATAATGTTTCTCCAAAAGCTCACATACATCAGTAAATTGCTTGTAAACATCAGGCATATATTCAGCCATCTTGGCAATGTCAAGGGGTGTACGAATTCCCGCCACCACATCTTCACCTTGGGCGTTAATTAAAAACTCTCCGTACAGCTCTTTAGTTCCGTCTGCCGGGTTGCGGGTGAAAGCAACGCCGGTACCGCTGTCATCACCCAGGTTACCGAAAACCATGGCCTGCACGTTCACAGCTGTACCCAAGTGATGGGGGATTTTATGCAGCTCGCGGTACACAATGGCACGCTGGTTATTCCAGGAATCAAAGACGGCTAAAACTGCCAAAATCAGCTGTTCCACCGGTTCTTGCGGGAAAGACTTTTTCGTTTCTTTGAAAACAATCTGTTTATATTCGGCCACCAGTTCTTTCAAATCGGCGGCGGTAAGCTCGGTATCATACTGCACACCGCGTGCCCGTTTTTTCTCTTCCAAAGCATTTTCAAACAGGTAATGATCTACCTTTAATACGACGTCGGCAAACATCTGGATAAAACGGCGGTAGCAATCGTAAGCAAAACGTTCATTGTTGGCAGCGGCAGCCAGGCCGAGCACCGTTTCATCGTTCAAACCTAAATTAAGGACAGTATCCATCATCCCGGGCATGGAAAAAACTGCACCGGAACGCACAGACACAAGCAAGGGATTTTCTTTATCACCAAAACGTTTCCCCATTTTTTCTTCCAACTTATGCAAGGCTGTCAGGATTTCCTGGCGCAATTCATCCCACAATTGCTGGTCACGACGGAAATATTCCCGGCATGCATCTGTGGAAATGGTAAAGCCCGGAGGTACAGGCAAGCCGATCCGGGTCATTTCCGCCAGGTTGGCTCCTTTACCGCCCAGCAATTCTCTCATTTCTGCATTGCCTTCGCTAAATAAGTAGACATTTTTCTTATTTTGCATCCCGCTGCTCCTCCCTAACTACCTGTAAAATTTTATTGGCCACTTCTTCAATGGCCTTGTTTGAAACGTCAAAAATGGGACAACCCACTTTGCGCATTATTTTTTCTGCATATTCAAGTTCTTCTAAAATTCGTTCCATATTGGCGTAGTTTGCCTGGGCATGTAAGCCTAAAGCTTTGAGGCGTTCTTGACGAATTTCATTTAACTGCTGCGGGTTAATGGTTAAACCGATGACATTATTTTTGGGGACCCAAAATAATTCTTCCGGCGGTTCAATTTCTGGGACTAGGGGTAGATTGGCTACTTTTAAACGTTTATTGGCCAGATACATTGATAATGGCGTTTTGGAAGTGCGGGAAACACCTATCAGCACCACGTCGGCCAAGAGCAGTCCCCTAGGGTCTTTTCCGTCATCATACTTGACGGCAAATTCTATGGCGGCAACACGCTGGAAATAGTCCTCATCAAGCCGGCGGATCAATCCCGGCTCCAGATGAGGGTTAATTTTCAACAGTTGCGCAAAAGCATCCATCATCGGCCCCATGACATCTACAGCAATTAAATTGCGCCTGCGACTTTCTGCCTGAATAATTTCCCTTAATTCCGGTAAAACAAGAGTATAAGCGATCATGGCATGACCAAGGGACGCTTCCTCAATTATATCCCTCAAAGTATCCGCATCATTAACAAAGGGAGCCCGGCGGATCTCCACATGCCCGGAATTAAATTGACTTGCCACAGCTTTAACGACAAATTCCGCTGTTTCCCCTACAGAATCGGAGACCACATAAACAACCGGTTTATTTGCTTGTTCGTTCAAACTCTCTGTTCACCCCTTTAACGGCCTTCGCTTAATTCCAGCAGGAGCCGTGCCAAATTGGTCTTTGTTATCCGCCCCACTACTTTGAGCTTTTGATTTCCTTCAATGCGGACAACCGGTAAAGAATCCACTTCATGCTCGCAAATTCGTTTCACCACATCTAAAACAGTCTCTTCCTCAGTCACAAAATGAATCTGCGGCATGCGTGTCATAATGACACCTACCGGCATTTTATGCAAATCCGCACTGCCTAATGCGGTTTTGAGAAAATCCTTCCTGGACACGACTCCCTGCAGGTAACCGTTTTCATCCACCACATAGAGTGTGCCCACATCCTCTAAAAATAAAGTCACAATGCCATCGTAGACACTTGTGTGCTCCCTAATGACAATGGGCCGGCTTTTAATATCCCCCACCTTGAAACGGTTAAGTACTTCCGGCACACCGGTTACTAAATTCCCGGAATAAAAATAACCGACCCGGGGGCGGGCATCAAGCAGTCCCGATGTCGTTAAAACAGCCAAGTGAGGCCGTAAAGCGGCGCGAGAAAGGTTAAGGCGGGCAGCTATCTCCTCACCGGAGATAGGCCCGTTTGCTTTTACAATTTCCAGTATTTCCTTCTGCCTCTCGTTAAGTTCGATGGTATGCCCCTCCTATCGGTCCAAATAGTATACACTATATCAGAAAAAAACTCATTTAGTATATACTATATGCACAGCCTATTTCCTTCTTGCCTGATTATTTTTTTTCCTGCACAAGTTTAGAGATATCTCCCAAATGCAAAAACAAACCTTTAACAAGCATTAAAAGGGCCAAACGGTTTTGACGAATGTTAACGTCATCAACCATGACCATTACCTCGTCAAAGAAGCGGTCAATGGGCTGAGAAAGCGGTGTTAAAGCAGAGAACAAAGCATTAAAGTCCTGCTGCAACATCGCACTGTCCGCTCTTTTTTTCGCCTCCAGCACCGCCTGGTAAAGGTTTTCTTCGGCCGCAGTCTGGAACAGTTCAGGATTAACTACCGCAGGCTCCGCATTTTTTGTTAAATTAGCAGCCCGGGTAAAGGGCGTTAAAAGCAGATTTAATTCCGGTGTCTCCAATTTTGCCTGTAACAATTCGGCGCGCGCCAACATTCCCGGCAAATCGCGGGCATAGCCGTGCAGTACGGCATCAATGACATCATAACGGAAGCCTTTTTCGCTGAAATTATTGCGCATACGCTGCCAGAGAAATTCCTCCATTTGTGCCAAAACTTCATCCCGCGGGGCTGCCGGTATTTCTGCATATAAACTTAAAGCCAGCTCACAAAGGCGGGATAAAGGAATCGTCAGCTTATGTGTCAAAAGGGTGGCAACTACACCGGCGGCGCCACGCCGCAGCGCAAAGGGATCCTGCGAGCCGGTGGGAATTAAACCAAGGACAAAACAGGCTGCCAAAGTGTCCATTTTATCGGCAATAGCAACAAGGGCTCCCGGCAATGTGGCCGGCGGCGCGTCTCCGGAAAAACGGGGTGCATAATGTTCATGAATAGCAACGGCCACCGCTTCACTTTCACCGGAAATCCTGGCATAATGCATACCCATGGTGCCTTGCAGTTCAGGAAATTCGTAAACCATACGGGTCACCAGGTCTGCTTTGGCCAAATAAGCTGCCCGCAGCGCCGCTTCCTGCACCTGCTCCTCCAGCTCTAAGTGGGCGGCAAGCAGTTTCACCAGTGCCACTAAACGGTCGGTTTTTTGGCGCATACTGCCGTGCTGATCCATAAAAACTATTTTTTCCAAGTCAGCCACATAGTCAGCCAAAGGCTTTTTACAATCTTCCACAAAGAAGAAACGTGCATCAGCCAGGCGGGCACGCAAAACTCTTTCGTTACCTGAACGCACATTTTCCAGAAATTCATCCTTGGTGCCATTGCTGACGGTAATAAAATGTGGCAGTAATTTTTGCTCGGCGTCAAAAACCGGAAAATAACGCTGGTGGGCACGCATGGCCGTAATTAACACTTCCTGCGGGATTTTTAAATATTCCGCAGAAAAATGACCGGCCACGGCTTTAGGGTATTCAACTAAATTAACTACTTCTTCCAAAAGTTCCGGGTCCAAAATTGTCTCTCCGCCAAGCTGGGCAGCTTTTTCCTGTACCTGCGCCACAATGATTTTTTCCCGCTCCCGGGGATCAGCAATCACATAATTTTCCTTTAAAGCTTGTATATATGCATCTGCATCCTGAAGCGCAATGGCTTGGGGAGCTAAAAAACGGTGACCGTAAGTCACATTGGCGGACTTTAGACCGGCAAACTCAAAAGAAATAGGCTCCTTTGCCAAGATTGCCGTTAACCAACGGATGGGACGGGCAAAACGTATTTCTTTACTTTCCCAAAACATAGGTTTGGGAAAAGATAAACTGCGAAGCAAGCGGACACATAGTTCCGGCAGAATAGTTTTTGTTTCTTTCCCCGGCACATGGCGTTCGGCAAAGACATAACTTACGCCGTTCACTTCTTCCGTAAACAAATCATTGACATCGACACCCTGTCCGCGGGCAAAACCCAGTGCCGCTTTTGTGGGTTTTCCTTCTGCATCATAGGCTGCTTTCACGGCCGGTCCCTTTTTCTTCTCCCGCAGATCTTGCTGTTTCAGGGCCAGCTCTTTTACAAGTACAGCCAGGCGGCGTGGTGTGCCAAAAACCTGTATCTCACCATGTTCTAACCGTTCAGCCGCCAATTCTTTTGCCGCTGCTTCCCGCAGCTGTTTTAAAGCAGGAGTAATAAAACGTGCCGGAATTTCTTCTGCCCCAATTTCCAAAAGAAAAGTGGCGTTATTTTGCACCTTGTTCACCCCCCTTGTGTTGTAAAAGCGGGTAACCTAAAGACTCCCTTTGGGCTAAATATTTTTGTGCGGCCAGGCGGGCCAAATTACGCACACGGCCGATATATGCCGTTCTTTCCGCCACACTGATGGCGCCCCGGGCATCAAGTAAATTAAAAAGATGCGAACATTTTAAAACCTGATCGTACCCGGGCAAAACAAGTCCCTGCTCGAGCAGGCGTCCAGCTTCCTTTTCATGCATGGTAAAGAGCGTAAAGAGCATCTCTGTATCCGCCGCTTCAAAGCTGTAAACAGAATGCTCATATTCAGCTTGGTGGAAAATTTCACCGTAAGTAATGACTCCGTCCACCCACTGCAGCTCAAAAACATTTTCTTTATTTTGCAGGTACATGGCAATACGTTCCAGTCCATAAGTGATTTCCGCTGAAACCAAATCAACATCAATACCGCCTACCTGCTGAAAATAAGTAAATTGGGTGATTTCCATACCGTCCAGCCAAACTTCCCAGCCCAGGCCCCAGGCCCCCAATGTAGGTGACTCCCAGTTATCCTCCACAAAGCGGATATCATGTTCCAGTGGTTCGATTCCCAATTCCTTTAAACTATCCAAGTATAAAGCCTGAATATTTGCCGGAGCCGGTTTCATAATCACTTGAAACTGGTGATGCTGGTATAAACGGTTGGGGTTATCCCCGTAGCGGCCGTCTGTAGGACGCCGTGAAGGCTCCACATAAGCTACGGACCAAGGTTCCGGCCCCAAGGCACGCAAGAAAGTAAACGGGCTCATGGTGCCTGCACCTTTTTCCACATCATAAGGTTGAGCTAAAACACAATTTTGCCTGCTCCAATAATTTTGCAGCTTTAGAATCATCGTCTGAAAATCCACACAATCGCCCCCTTTGACTGATAACTTCTCAGCAAAATCTGTATGAAAAAAGGAACTTCCGCCCCATAGGGACGGGAAGTTCCCGCGGTTCCACCCTATTTAGCATGACGCCCAAGCGCCATGCTCCCTTTCACACATCCGTCTTACGGAAGCGCCCTTCCGGCGTTGATCCACACCGGGCTTGCACCGTCCCCGGTTCGCTGCTGCGGTCCCTGCGCCGTACTCCTCTTCCACGGATGACCATATTCACTTTCATTCTGATTTTTAAAGTATAGCAAATTCAAAGGCACGCGTCAAGTTGATAGTGTCAAGAGGATAGTGTCAACCCACTGTAGGGAAAAAATAATTTCACCAATCCTGAAAGGACGCCCACTTGAAATCACATTTATTCCACGGTGTTACGGTGTTGTTGACAATGAGCCTCCGCCG
>JAAYMK010000125.1 GCA_012521405.1 Bacillota bacterium | reverse complement strand
TTATCACGCAAATGTATATGTAAAAACCATTAATGATGATGGGTAAACATCATCCCGAAGGCGAAAGCAATGCCAATGATAAAAGCAAGTGTGGAATGCTTTTTCTCGTGTTCACTGGCTTCAGGCAATAAATGTGAGGCCGAAACGTAGATTAAAACACCTGCCACAAAGCCAAGTGCTAATCCTAAAATCTCGTGATTTAACTTTTGTATAAAGGGATAAGCAAGGAAAGCACCGATGGGAGTTGTCAATGCTGCTACCAGGAAAGCATAAATACCGGCTTTTTTTGCACTTAATCCGCCTTTTAGCAACATCGAAAACGTTATAATACCTTCTGCAAACTCATGAACTACTAAACCAACACCGGTAAGGATCCCGATCACTGTACTTATACTAAAAGTAACAGTATAAATTACTCCGTCTATAAAAGAATGAATAAGAATTCCTTCCACCGCAGTAATACCAAAGGCCAACTCACGCTGTTTTGTAAGATATTTGATAATCTTATTGCTAAAATACATAAAGACAAATCCCGCCAGGGTGGCAAAACCGGCAAAATGATTCTTTTCCAGAGCTTGCGGGAAAGTCATTATGAGCGGTGAGGAGATAAGTACTCCAGCCGCAAAACACATGCAGTATTCTTTAAATTTTTCTGCCCACTCACGATTTCTATAAATAGACCAAATACCGAAAGTATTAACCAGCATCGCTCCAATAGCGAAAATTGAAATCCAGCCGAAGGTACTGATATTTTCCATAGACAATCAACCCCTTTTAATTTCTCAATGCCTGCAACTCAAGGACAACGATCCCTGAACACTCTGCCTGTTTCCCTGCCATGTCCTATTAAGCCTATTATTTGCCACCTTTTTTCATTTTTCCTGCTCTTTTTGGCGGGAGATAAATTGCATTTTATTTTTGCAGAAAGGTACCATATTACGTGTACAGGGGTGGCTTATGTTTAGATTTTCCCTTCCGCAAAAAACTGTAAACATAAACGGAACGCTTTTCGGCGGGCAACCGGGTGAAAATGCCACCGTCATGTGTAGCAGCATTTTCTTTGCCGGTCATAAAATCGTCCAGGATCCCTTGGCTGGCAGGTTTGATAAAAGTGCCGCCCGCAGGTTATTACACGAGGAATTTCTGCTGGCCAAGAAATTTGCCTTGCCCAGGGCCATTAACGTCATCGGAGAAACGGGACAGGCACTGGTAAGTTATTTAACTTTTTTGTTGGAAGAAACAGAATGCCCGCTTTTTGTTGACTCAACCAATAAAACGGCCATTCTGGAAGCCTTCCGTTATTTTAAAAACAGCCGAGCCATGGAACGGTTGATCTATAATTCCATCGATGCCTATCACCAGGAAGCGGAATTGGCAGAAATCAAGAAACTCGGGATCAAAAACGCAGTGGTACTGGCATTTACAATTCATCATGCCAAGCCCAGAGACAAACTTGCCCTCCTTTTGGGCGACTGCAGCTGTAAAGTAAGTGCAACAGGCGAACCTCCCTCCGGCGGCCTGCTGGAAAAAGTTAAAGCCATTGGGGTTGAAAATATTTTAATCGATGTGGGAGTGCTTGACCTGCACAGTACCGCCTGGAGCGCCATGGCGATTAGGGAGATAAAGGCAAAAACGGGTTTACCCTGCGGCTGTGCTCCCACCAATGCCCTCTTTAACCTGCAAAAAGCAAATGAATATCTCAATGCGGAAAAGGAAGCAAGACTTGCGGCAGCCGTGGCAATTTACAGTTCCATTATTTACCAAGGAGCGGACTGGCTTTTCTATGGAGCGATCCGGAATGCCAAATGGGCGTACCCGGCAGTGGCGACGGTCCCTCAGTGTGTCCCATCATGAAGAATTTATCATGGAAACCCTGGCTGAAAACTTGGGATTACAGCTGCAAAGCATCATGCTGGGAGCGGAAAATCTCCGTCTCCGACGTGAAGCAAAAGCATTGC